>DATHPH010000158.1:0-4978 GCA_035484095.1 Cytophagaceae bacterium
ACAGCAGCACGAAAATTTTTCGCTGGTATAAATAATACATTACATTTTTTGTTATTTCTGGACTAAGAATTAAAGCTAACTATTCCTAACATATTAATCAACAAAAGAATTGACTTTATTTAACAAAAAAATATATATAAGAAAATTAAAATTTTAATAATCCTTCAAATCATTGGATTATTATAATCTCATATCACTATTTTTCTTCTTATTAAAAATCATCAACGTAACAGCACTCGTCAACTATTACTAATATTCACGAGCTAAAAATATTGACTTTTATTCATCTTATTTTACAGCACACTCCAACATTTTTTCTTTTTCCAAAAATACTTCCAGCAAATCTCCAATCTTGACGGGGCCAACACCGGAAGGAGTACCGGTATAAATATAGTCTCCGTTTTTTAACGTTATAAATTTTGAAATGTAAGAAACAATTTTGTCAATCGAATGGATCATCATCGAAGAATTCCCGTGTTGCTTTAATTCTCCATTTTGTTTTAGAGAAAAGTTAAGCGCATAAATATCCTCGAATTTTGATTTTGGTACAAATCCTGAAATTGGAGCAGACCCATTAAATCCTTTAGCCAATGCCCATGGTAGCCCTTTCTCTTGTGCTTTCTTTTGTAAATCCCTTGCAGTAAAATCAATCCCCACACCCAGTTCATCGTAATATTTATGAGAGAAACGCTCTTCAATATTTTTTCCCTCCCGGTTTATGCGTATCACTAATTCCGCTTCATAATGCACATCTTTGCTAAAGGATGGATAATAAAACGGAGCATTATTTTTTAAAAGTGCTGTTTCAGGTTTGAAAAATATAACGGGTTCTTCAGAAGCTACATTGTTCATTTCATGTATATGCTCACTGTAATTCCGTCCTACGCAGATTATTTTCATAAATTCCAGTTTGTGTCTATCAATAAAAGAATATCCTAAACGAACTTAGTTTATTCTTGCTGTTTTATCTTTTTGTTTTTTTCTACAAAGGTTGTGAGTTGCTCTGCATCCTTTACGTGATAAGCCCCTATTCTCGTACGACGAAGGGCACTCATGTAGGCGCCATTTCTTAAAGAGACTCCAAAGTCATGTACCAGACTACGAATATAAGTACCTTTCGAACAAACCACCCTAAACTTCACAACAGGAAGCTCGATGTCGGTAATTTCAAACTCTTTAACCGTCACCTCTCTTGATTTAATTTCCACCTCTTCTCCTCTTCTGGCTTTTTTATATAGTGGTACACCATCAACCTTTATAGCAGAATAAACCGGTGGCACCTGCTGGATCACTCCAATAAAGGGTTTCACACCTTCCCTTATCTTTTCTTCACTAAGCAAAGAAATGTCAAATTCTTTGTCTACGGCAGTTTCTAAATCATAAGAAGGAGTTGTTTTGCCTAATACCAATTCTCCTTCGTACTCTTTTTCCTGGGCTTGAAACTCTTCAATTTTCTTTGTCATTTTCCCCGAACAAAGGATAAGTAATCCTGTCGCCAGTGGATCAAGTGTACCTGCATGCCCTACTTTTTTGACCCGAATCGTATTACGAATTTTACTTACCACATCAAAAGAGGTCCACTCCAGCGGTTTATCTATAAGAATAACGGCACCTTCTTCAAAATTCATAGAGAATAGTTATTGTATTTTTTACTAAAGTACTTAATCTTATCGGTCAATTGTGGTATTTATCAGGAGCATTCTATACTTACTTGTTCAGTGCTTTTAATCGCTGCAACAATGGAGGATGTGAATAATGCACAAATACCAGAGCAGGATGTGGTGTCAAATTGCTCAAATTATCGGCGGAAAGTTTCTTTAAGGCATCTGATAATGCCTTCGCACTGTATGTTTCAGCTGCATAACGATCTGCCTCGTATTCATTTTTACGGGACCATATATTTGCCAATACTCCTGTAATATGGGATATCGGAGAAAACAACATTACAAACGCAATTAAATTCAAATGAATGGAAGATTCTCCACCGCCCAACGCATACGATAATTCTTTATTAAAAATAAAAAGGGAAAGTATAAATAGAATCAACCCCATTTGCACTATAGATACTGCAAGGCTCTGTATAATATGATGTTTTTTATAATGCCCCGCTTCGTGCGCCAAAACCGCCACCAACTCTTCTTCGGAATGATTGCTGATAAGTGTATCAAACAATACTATTTTTTTCTTTTTCCCAATTCCTGAAAAAAAAGCATTTGATTTGGCCGAACGTTTAGAACCATCCATTATAAAAATATTGGTAAGGGGAAAATTTACTTTCCTGCTATAATTTTCAATAGCCCTTCTCAACCCTCCGTCTCCCAAAGGAGTGAGTTTATTAAACATCGGTAAAATAACAGAGGTATAAAACAAATTGATCAATAAAATAAATACTGAAATCACTACCCAAAAATAAATCCAGAAATTTTGTCCCATTGTTTCTATGAGCCATAAGAAAGCCGTTAATAATATTCCTCCAACCACCAAAGCCATGATATACCCTTTCAATTTGTCAAGGATATAGATTTTCGGTGTAGTTTTATTGAAGCCGAATCGTTCTTCAATGACAAACGTTTTATAAATAGAAAATGGTAAATTTATAAAGTCAGACACCATAAATAAAATACCGAAAAACATCAACGATTGAACAATAGGATTCGAATAAGTCAACTTGACAAAAATATCAAGCCAGCCAAACCAGCCATTTAAAAGTACTATTACCATTAAAAGATAACTAAAAGTAGAGGTAAGAAAAGAAAATCTGGTATTCACTTTTAAATATTCCTGTGACTTTTGAAATTTATCAGTATCATAAATGTCCTTCAATTCATCGGGAAGTACATCTTTTTGATAATAAAGATTGAGATAACTTAAGATGAATTCTAAAATAAAATCAAATGAAATAATGGACAGTACCAGGTAAAGGATAATTTGAGAATTCATGAAAATAGATTATTTAATAATGAAGACAAAACCGTATTTTTGCTCAATATTAAAACTACACATTTTTGACACCTTTTACAAGAATACATAAAAATCTGGTGCAAGCCATTGTTCAAACGCTGAATGAAATATTTGTAAATCAGCGGTATGCTGACAAAGCCATTGAATACACGTTACAATCCAATAAAAAATGGGGTTCGCGTGACCGTGCCTTTATTGCAGAAAACACATACGAAATTGTTCGATGGTGGAGACTTATTACTGAAATAGGCAACATAAAGGAACTAGATCAGAAAGGATTATGGAATGTATTTGGTACCTGGTGGGCATACGATGGAAACGACCTTCCAGATTGGGAAGAGTTTAAAAATATTAATATACCTGAACTACAAAAAAGGTATGAAAAGCTAAAAAGTATTCGCAAAATAAACGAATCAATTCCAGATTGGTTAGATGATATAGGTAGTTCGGAACTTCCTGACCGATGGGAAAAAGAACTTTATGCGCTTAACCTTCCTGCCGAAGTAGTGCTTCGTGTCAATACAATCAAAATTACCAGGGACAAACTTTTTCATGTTCTTCATGAAGAAGGTATCGAAACCCGAAAGGAAGAAGAATACCCCGAAGCATTGGTCTTATTAAAAAGACAAAATATATTTTCTAGTCCATCTTTTAAAGCCGGGTTGTTTGAAGTACAGGATGCTTCTTCACAGTTGGTAGCTTCTAACTTATCGGTGGAGCCTGGGATGCGTGTGGTAGATGCGTGTGCAGGTGCAGGTGGAAAATCGTTGCATTTGGCAGCACTCATGAAAAATAAAGGACGCATTATCGCCATGGATACGGAAGCCTGGAAACTAGAAAATTTAAAAAAGAGAGCAGCAAGAGCCGGTGTGTCCATTATCGAAACAAGATTAATTGAATCCTCCAAAACAATCAAAAGGATGTACGAATCGGCGGACCGCCTGTTATTGGACGTTCCTTGTTCAGGTCTGGGTGTTATGCGAAGAAATCCGGATACCAAATGGAAATTAACGGAGGCATTTTTAACGAACATAAAAAAAACACAAAAGGATATATTAGAAAGTTATTCTCCTATGTTAAAGAAAGAGGGGCAAATGATTTATTCCACCTGTAGCTTACTTCCTTCAGAAAACAACGCTCAGGTAAAACAGTTTTTGTCTTCGCAAAAAGAAGCGTTTGAAATGCTTTCTGAGAAAAACATTTTCCCTTCAGAATCTAAATTTGATGGATTTTATATTGCCAGATTTAAAAAAAAATAGGTACATGTTTTCTTCTCCCGATATATTCGAAAGTCCCTACAAATCTGGATTTGTGCTAAATCCCATTGTAAACAATTTGACTACCTTTCATTTTTTTTGTAAATTATCTAAGCGGTGTTAATTTGGATTATATGAAAGAAAAATTAGCCATTGTCTGGAATTATTTAAAACGTGTAATATTGTTTTTCTTCCTTAGTTCAATTGGTGTGACTATCCTCTACCGGTTTTTCAATCCCCCAATTACGTATCTGATGTTACAACGTGTTTTTGAACAGTGGAGCAATGGAAAAGATGCCAAAATGGACAAGGAATGGAAACAACTTGGTGAGATAAGCCCTTCCTTGCCCATTGCGGTAGTTGCCTCGGAAGATCAATTATTTATGGAGCATTGGGGTTTTGATTTTAAATCCATTGAAAAGGCTTATGAAAATAATCAAAAGAAAAAACGCAGAACGGTTCGGGGAGCAAGTACGATTAGCCAGCAAGTAGCCAAAAATGTTTTTTTATGGCCAGGGAGATCCTGGATTCGGAAGGGACTGGAAGTTTATTTCACACTGCTGATAGAAGTTTTATGGGACAAACCACGGATTATGGAAGTATACCTCAATGTTACTGAAATGGGAGATGGAATTTATGGGGTAGAACGAGCTTCGCGAAACTATTTCAAACGAGGTGCCAACAAAGTTTCCAGAACACAAGCTGCCTTAATTGCTGCAATCTTACCAAACCCCAGAAAATATTCCGCCGTACGACCAAGT
>DATHPH010000159.1:0-4805 GCA_035484095.1 Cytophagaceae bacterium
AGGGTCACAAATAATTGGAATTTGCGGAGCCACTCTTCTCAATTCAATAGGGATAGACCAAATTGTTTGATTACGGTATTTTGTTTTATCAAAGGTAGAAAACCCTCTGTGAATACCGGCCAGATTCTCAATGCCAGCTTGGTTTAAGCGTTCAAACGCTCCAATCCAAAGACCAAGTTCAGGGTGCGTAGGATTTTTTACTAAAACTGCTACGTTTTTTACACCGCGAAGCGTGTCTGCCATTTCTTGAATAGCAAAAGGACTTACCGTTGTTCTTGCTCCAATCCAAAGTACGTCTACACCATACTTCAACGCCAATTCTATATGCTCGGGATACGCTACTTCCGTACCAATAGGCATCCCTGTTTCTTTTTTCACTTCAGCCAACCATTTCAAACCGTCTTCTCCGGCACCTTCAAAAGCGCCTGGTCTGGTTCTAGGTTTCCATATACCGGCTCTTAGCACATCTACTTTCAGATTTTGTAACCCTTTGGCTGTCGCCAATAATTGTTCTGGAGTCTCTGCGCTGCATGGACCTGCTATTACGAGCGGCTTGCTTTTCATCTTCGCCCACTTCTCGAGCGGGTTTACATTCAACGTTACATTCATAATTTTACTTGTACATTTGTAAAAATAGGCAACAAATTGAGTAATATTAAAGTTCTATTTGCAGACTATGATCAATAAACATTTTTTCTTCGGAGATACTTTCACTGCCTTTGAAAATAAGACAGACAACGAGTTGAGAAAGATGAACCTTCTTTTTACGTTTATCGGTGTCCCAGAACTAACAAAAATAGGGACTTTTTTAATCAAAACCTTACTAAAATTGAACTTTCCAATAAAAAAAATAATCAAGGCTACCCTTTTTAAACAATTTTGTGGAGGAGAAACACTTGAGGAGTGTCAAGATTCTATAAATCAACTTTATAAGGCAGGTATCAAAAGCATTCCCGACTATTCAGTGGAAGGAGAATCAGACGAAAAAAATTTTATAAACAATACAAAAATTATAGTACAAACAATCACTTCAGCGGCAACCAACCACTCAATTGGTTTTGCGGTTTTTAAAATTACAGGTATCGGGTCTGCATCGCTTTTGGAGAAAGCCCAAGAGAATATGGCTGCGCTAAACGAAAAAGAGTTAATGGCAATGGAAAGGATACAATACAGAATACATTCCTTATGTGAGGCTGCCTTTTCAGCAAATATACCCCTATTGATAGATGCCGAGGAAAGCTGGATTCAACAGATTATTGACAAACTGGCTTTGCAGATGATGCAAAAATTCAACAAACATAAACCCATAATCTACAATACTTATCAGATGTATAAAACCGACTCGTTTGCGAATCTTACCTACCTGCTGGATCTTTCCAGAAAAGAGTTTTTCTTCCCTGCAGCAAAACTGGTAAGAGGTGCTTACATGGAAAAAGAAAGATCAAGGGCAGAAGCAAGGCAAACCATTTCACCAATTCACGCTACCAAAGAAAAGACCGATGATGCCTATAATGATGCGTTATCTTATTGTATACAAAACAAAATCGCCTTATGTGCCGGCACTCATAATGAAGAAAGCAATTTTTTATTAACGCAATTGATGGAAAAAAATCATTACTCTCCAAATACTGATAAGGTGTATTTTGCGCAACTTTATGGCATGAGCGATCATATTAGTTTCAATCTTGTAAAAAAAGGCTATAATGTAACTAAATATATTCCATTCGGACCTGTACAGTCTGTAATGCCCTATTTATTTAGAAGAGCAGAAGAAAACGTTTCCGTTACGAAACAAATGGGAAGAGAATTAGAATTAATAAGAGAAGAATTGAAACGAAGAAAAAATTCTTAGGCGAAGATTTGTTTTCCTTATCTTTACAACCCATTTAACAAAAACAATGTTTAGTAAAGATTACATTCGTCATTACAAAGAACACCTTATTTTATCATTTCCAGTTGCTATAAGTCAGTTAGGTCATATTGTAGCCGGAATGGCGGACACCATAATGGCTGGAAGATTAGGGAGTAATCCACTGGCGTCTGCGGCAATAGCCACAAGTATTTTTATCCCTTCGCTAATGCTTGGAATAGGAATTTCTTACGGAGCTACCTCCCTCATAGCAAAAGCAGACGGATCAGGTGAAGTGAAAGAGATAAGAAGCATTTTCAAACACAGCTTGCTTTTAAATCTTGGATTATCCATATTTCTTTTTCTACTGTTGTACAACAGTTCTTTTATTCTCCGTTTGCTCAATCAACCAAAAGAAGTAGTAGAAGCCGCTATTCCATTTGCAGAATGGCTATCCTGGTCCATTTTACCTTTAATGTTATTTCAAACATTCAAACAATTTGCGGAAGGATTATCCTATACCAAGCAAGCTATGACAATCAGTATTGTCTCCAATATACTCAACATACTGCTCATCTATATTTTTACCGATGGATGGTTTGGAATAGCCCCTATGGGGTTAAACGGTATTGCCATTGCTACCTTAGTTGCCAGAATATTTATGGCAGTTGCCATTATGGTCTTAGTCCTAAACGATCATTCATTTTCTATTTATGTTAAAAATTTAAACTTTGCAGCGTATGAGCTAAAAAAAATAAAGGAGCTCTTATGGATAAGTCTTCCGATTGGGTTACAGATGGTGTTTGAATCAGGTGCATTCGGTTTTGCCGCTATCATGGTAGGATGGCTGGGCGCTAGAGAAATTGCGGCGCATCAAATTGCATTAAATATGGCAGCCTTTACTTATATGGGTGCCACAGGTATAGCGGCCTCTGCTACTGTAAAAGTAGGAAATGAGCTAGGGAAAAAAAATTATGTACAACTTCAAAAAGCCGGCTATAGTGCTATTGTATTGGTTTTCGTGTATATGATCGTAACGGCATGTTTATTTATTATTTTGCGTTTCTATTTACCCAAGATTTTCATTCAGGAAACAGACGTTATTCAAATGGTTTCATCTCTTTTGCTCATTGCAGCATTTTTCCAGTTATCAGATGGCATTCAAGTGGTGGGCTTTGGCTCCCTGCGAGGAATGGGGGACGTTATCGTTCCAACTATAGCGGTGCTTATCGCCTACTATGTTATTGGATTGCCAATAGGATACTGGTTGGCATTTAAAATGGCAATAGGGATAGAAGGTGTTTGGTATGGTTTATCTCTTGGATTAATTTTCGTTTCTGTATTTTTATCCTGGCGATTTACCCTAAAATCAAACCGCCTGATTAATTATTCCTAAACGGACGAGCCATTTATTTATTGCAGCGTTTGAAAGCTTTTATCCTATTTTAATTGCTTCAGAATTTCATCAGGATCTTGCCAGAATCTCAACGGAATTCCTTTCTACTTTTGATATATACAAAAACCGAAAAGGATATGAAAAAGGTAGAGATTGTAATTGAAGAATCTGTTTTGGACAAAGTAGTAGACATTCTTAACGAGAATGATTTACTTGCACAAACCGAACTTGTAGACTCATCGTTAATTAAAAAAAACACAACGAAGGCAACTATCTTTTCTTCCCGAACCGCAAAAAGCCTTTCAGTAATTTGCTCCAATAAGCAAAAGGATAAATTAGTGGCACGTCTTTTCCCTTTGATAAATATGTTTGGTGGTTTCTGCGCGAGCTACGACATGTTCTATTAAGTGTTTAGAATCTGTTAAACAGTTAATTAAGAAAGGTATAAATAATTTTCTCCGACAATTTTTGAATATACTGATTATAAGATTAGGGTAATTTTTATTTTTAATTTTTTAATCTATTCAACTAACCTTATTTTTACTCTTCGATTTAAATTTAAAAAACCTCAAAAATAGTATGCAATTATTCAGCGAACAGGAAATCAAAAGAAGAGAAAAAAGAGAAGAACTGCTCAAAATGGGCATTGAACCTTATCCTGCTGAACTTTTTAAAGTGAACGTTGCTGCACATGATATTTTAAAGAATTACACCTCTGCCAAAATCGATTATAAAGATATTTCAATTGCCGGACGAATTTTAGGTTTCCGAATCATGGGCAGTGCTTCTTTTGCAGAAATACAAGATGCCACTGGTCGTATACAAATCTATGTTCGAAGAGACGATATTTGTCCCTCTGAAAACAAAGATCTATACAACGTTGTATTTAAGAAACTTCTTGACATTGGTGATTTGATTGGTGTAAATGGGTATGTATTTACTACACAGGTTGGCGAAATTTCAATACACGTTACCTCTTTTAAATTGCTTTCCAAAGCCCTAAGACCACTTCCAATTGTAAAAGAAACAGAAGATGAGCAAGGTAATAAAATTTTACACGATGCCTTCTCTGATCCTGAGCAACGCTATAGGCAACGTTATGTAGACTTGATTGTAAATCCTTCGGTAAAAGAAGTCTTTCTAAAAAGAACAAAAATAATTTCTACCATGCGGGAATTCTTTAACAACAAAGGATATATAGAAGTTGAGACACCTATCCTGCAATCTATTCCGGGAGGTGCAGCGGCAAGACCGTTTAAAACACATCATAATGCATTGGATATTCCGCTCTACCTTCGTGTTGCCAACGAACTTTATCTTAAACGGTTAATCGTTGGTGGATTTGATGGTGTATATGAATTTGCCAAAGATTTCCGAAATGAAGGAATGGATAGAACCCATAATCCGGAATTCACCGTTATGGAAATATACGTAGCCTATAAAGATTATCATTGGATGATGGACTTTACAGAAGAAATGTTGGAAAAAATTGCGATTGCACTTCATGGTAAAACAAAAATAAAAGTAGGCGATAACGAAATAGATTTCAATCGTCCTTTC
>DATHPH010000160.1:0-6762 GCA_035484095.1 Cytophagaceae bacterium
AAGGGCAGCAATTGCTGCCCTTTTTTTTTATGTTCTTTCTATTATTTCTCAGCAGAAGGTTTTAAAAGATTATTTCTTTCTAAAAATTGGTTATAAGCCAATTTATAATCTTCTACATCCGGTTGCAATTTTATAGCATTCTGATAGTTTTGTAAAGCTTCTAAAAACAATTTATTGTCCTCGTAGAATGAAGCAAAAATCATTTTATTTAGGGCATTTTCTTCCGGTAATTGTTTATTTAATTCGGCAAGTTGTTTGTCCAATTCTTTTGATTTATCATCAGAACCATATTGAATTTTAAGTTCACCAACAAAATTTTGGTTATCTTTCAACGATACTTTTGTAACGTATATTTTTTCTTTGGTCTTATTAAGATTTATTACAGCTGAGGTATCTTTTGTTTCAATTGTTGATACCACATCACCGAAAAGATTCGTCACTTCTACTACATACCCTTTTGCACCAGGTTCGGATCTCCATTCTATCGTAAGGCTATTGTTAAGTGCTTCTACCGTTTTAGGAGCTATGATGGCAATACCACTGCCTCTTTCTACGGAACCGGTTACTGCCATGTATTTGTATTTGTTTTTAGACATGTCTTCTCCGCCTGTTTTTCCCATTTCTCCGGCTAAATAGTTAACATATTTAGTAGTAGTAGTCGCATTTTGAGAAGCTACTTCTCCTGCTAACTTGCTTACCTCATAAGTACCGGCTTTTTTCAATTCTATGGTTTTGCCATTTTTATGTGCTAAACCTAAATAACCATTTTCGGCAATGGTTATTTTATCTCCTTTCGTTAATTTTTTTCCTACAAATACAGCCTTCCATTCAGAAGTACCGGAGGTTTGAAGTTTATTGCCTCCCTTGGAAGCAAGAACTTTGAATAGTTCATCCTGAGCAAAGGCGAAGCTACTTGCAAGGAAAAACGTTAGGGCTAAAAGGGCTGATTTATTCATCATCGTCTATGGTTTTAACTATTATTTTATCTTTATCAGGAGTTTTACTAAACTTACTTCTAAGCTTTAATTCCGAACTCTTAATAAGTCCGTAATATAATTCTATGATATTAGGCATCAAAAACAGTGCCACAGTGGACATTGTAAAATCTAACTTATAATCATAGAAATCAAATATGTATACGATAACTGTGGTGAAAAGTAACGCCTCTACTAAAGTTATTATCAGGGTTATTCCATCCCAAAACAATTCTAATTTAAAATAAAAGTAGGTAAACAGCAATATATTCAAGAAAACGATGATTACATTGATGACTTGACTCCAAGATTTGGGCATTTCATTAATGTAGTTTCCTGAAAGAATCATAGCGCAAATATTAGCATGCACTACTACTCCAAACATATCTTCTGAGGCCCTCCCTACATAATTTTTATTTAATGGTGTAAAAAAGCGGTCTTCGGTGGAATAAGTTTCAAAATTTGGTCCCATAAATCCCATAATGACCACTTTGTCTTTAAAAACTTCCGGTTCAAATTGTTCGTTAAGTACCTGATCAACGTCCAGGGCAGTGAACGTTATTTTGGAATTAGGAGTATGATCTTTGGTAACTGTATTAACATTACCAATATAATTGATTGTTTCTGTTTCATTGTTTCTTGAGTCAAGTTTTGCAACCGATTCAGGTTTGTATACCTTAGCCATCAGGGTAGGGAAAGATAAAATGGTAGAATCCCCAATTTTTTGCTTTAAAAAGCAATGTCTTGCAGTTTTAAAAGTATTTTTACCTTCTGAAATCATATCCAAATAAGCGGTATGGGAATTGGTTCGAAACATAGGATGAGACAGGGAGATACTATCAATCATTTCCTTTTCTTCATTTTCATGTAATTCACATCCTAAAACCAAGTATTTAACCTTTTTGAAAGCTCTTGCCAAAGCAGAATCACCTGCAATTAACAAGGAATCCTGAAGTGGGTCGGGAGAATGTTTTGGTTTTCGAAAGAAAGCATCTATCCCGATTACTTTAGGGTTATATTTATTAATAATTTCAATTTCGGCAGCTATACCCGCTCTGTCTAGATTCCCTATATTAACCAAAACAATATCATTGTTAACCGGAGGGCTTTCCCTGAGTTGTGAAAAGACCACATCTGTTAACTCAAAATCTTCTAAGGTTTTAGAAATAGGATTAATAATGTCTAGATTAATATCAATTTTTGAAACACCCCATAAAAATATCACTCCAAAAATTGTGGTACCTAAGGCATCCCAAATAAATCCTTTTATCTTCATGAAATAATCAGGTTAAATAATAAAGTAATATTTAATTGTACCAAACATACGAAATAAATTCAGAAAAGTTAATTCTTTCAATAGAATGAAAAAATGTCTATAATATATTGATTTTTAAGACATTTTGTCTTTATTGGGTTATTAAAAAAGAATTATTTTAAGACATTTTGGCTACGAACCAAGACCCTTTTGATATGGTCGTCAATTTGATACATAAAATCGCATAGACCTTAAACATAAATACAAACATGAACTTTAATAATTATACAATTAAATCGCAGGAGGCTGTACAAAAGGCTACAGAGCTTGCTGCTGCAAACCAACAACAGGTGGTGGAGACAGGACATCTCCTCAAAGCCCTTCTTTTGACAGATGAAAATATGCTTTCATTTCTTTTTAAAAAAACAGGTTCCAATAAAAAATTGGTTGAAGATAAAATGGAGGATATTATTAAAACCTATCCTATCGTAACGGGAGGAAGTCCTTATTTATCAAACGATGCGGCGGCGGCTCTTACCAAAGCAGCAGCTTATTTAAAAGAATTTGGGGACGAATATGTAGCAATAGAGCACATTTTACTAGGGCTACTGGCAGGTAAAGATAAAATAGCAGGGATCTTAAAAGACGCCGGCTTTGCGGAGAAACAGCTGAAAACAGCAATCAATGAATTGCGCGGAGGAAGTAAAGTAACAGATCAAAATGCGGAGTCTAAATATAAATCGTTGGAAAAATATTCCATCAACTTAAACGAGCAAGCAAAGGCCGGGAAAATTGATCCTGTCATCGGCAGAGACGAAGAAATTAGAAGAGTTTTGCAAATTCTTTCTAGAAGAACTAAAAACAACCCGATACTTTTGGGAGAACCAGGAGTAGGAAAAACTGCCATCGTAGAGGGATTGGCGCAAAGAATAGTACAAGGCGACGTACCTGAAAATTTAAAATCAAAAACCTTGATTTCATTGGACATGGGTTTGCTGGTTGCAGGAGCAAAGTACAAAGGGGAATTTGAGGAAAGATTAAAATCCGTGATTAAAGAAGTAACGGATTCGGATGGTGAGATTATCTTATTTATCGATGAGATTCATACACTAATTGGTGCAGGAGGTGGTGAAGGAGCTATGGATGCTGCCAACTTATTGAAACCGGCACTTGCCAGAGGAGAACTACATGCAATAGGTGCAACTACACTGAAAGAGTATCAAAAATATGTAGAAAAGGATAAAGCATTGGAAAGACGTTTTCAAGCAGTGATAGTAGATGAACCAAGTGAACAAGATGCTATTTCTATTTTACGTGGTATCAAAGAAAAGTATGAATTGCATCACGGAGTGCGGATAAAAGACGATGCCATTATCGCAGCAGTGGAGTTGTCAAGCCGGTATATTTCTGATCGTTTTTTACCGGATAAGGCAATTGACTTGATGGACGAAGCCGCTTCTAAGCTTCGTATAGAAATAGATTCATTGCCAGAGGAATTGGATGAAGTACAACGTAAAATAATGCAATTGGAAATTGAGCGGGAAGCGATCCGGCGTGAACACGATAGAGAAAAAGAAAATATACTTTCTAAAGAGTTGGCGGAGCTAAATGAAACAAGAAATGAGCTGAAAGCAAAATGGCAAAATGAAAAAAATATTATAGACGGAATTCAGAAAGCAAAGGAAAATATCGAGAACTACAAATTGCAGGCCGATCAAGCGGAGAGGGCAGGAGACTATGGGAAAGTAGCGGAGTTACGTTATGGAAAAATTAAAGAAAGTGAGGATGTTTTAAAAGAGCTTCAGCATCAGATTTCCGAAAAGGGAAGTACTATGTTGAAAGAAGAGGTTACTTCAGAAGATATTGCCGAAGTAGTTGGAAAATGGACTGGCATTCCTGTGGCAAAAATGCTGCAAAGTGACCGAGAGAAATTATTGCACCTGGAAACGGAGTTGGGCAAACGAGTGGCAGGACAATCGGAAGCGATACAAGCCATATCCGATGCTGTTCGTCGAAGTCGTGCCGGAATGCAGGATCCCAAAAGACCCATTGGTTCTTTTATTTTCTTAGGAACCACAGGAGTTGGTAAGACAGAGCTTGCCAAAGCATTGGCAGACTTTCTGTTCAATGATGAAAATTCAATGGTTCGAATCGATATGTCGGAATATCAGGAACGTCATGCCGTAAGCAGATTGGTGGGAGCACCTCCGGGTTATGTTGGGTACGATGAAGGAGGACAGTTGACGGAAGCAGTGAGAAGAAAGCCCTATTCGGTTATTTTGTTGGATGAAATAGAAAAAGCCCATCCGGATGTGTTTAACATACTTCTTCAGGTATTGGACGATGGAAGACTAACTGATAACAAAGGAAGGGTGGCGAACTTTAAAAACACCATTATCATTATGACTTCTAATATTGGCGCACCTCTTATCCAACAAAACTTCGATGAGATGAAAGATAAAATAGCTTCCATGGGCAATAATATGCAAGAGCATTACGAAGAAGAATATACTGAAAAGGCAAAATCGGAAGTATTTGATTTGTTGAAGAAAACAATTCGTCCGGAATTTTTAAACAGGATTGATGAAATAATTATGTTTAAACCACTTTCCAGAAAAGAGATTCGAAAAATTGTAGACATTCAGTTTAGATCTATCAAAGATCGTTTGGAAGACAGTGGCATAAAAATCGAGGCCACTAATGAAGTGTTGGAAATGCTAAGTGAGCAGGGATATGATCCTCAATTTGGTGCGAGACCTTTGAAAAGAGTTATTCAGCGATTGATACTGAATGAACTTTCGAAAGAGATTCTTTCAGGTGCTATTAAGAAAGATTCGGTAATAGCGCTTACTTTATCGGCAGATCACAAGATAAAATTTGAAAATATAGAAAAAGTAGAAATTTAGAAACTACTTTTTCTATTGACGTTGGTTTTGAAAAAGGAACTTGAAATGACTTTTTCAAAACCAACGTTTTTCTACTTACATGTGCCAATGATTATATGGTTCCGACCATTCATAGCATTTTACAATTTTTTTAGTTTTATAATCCTGAATAAGGATATCAGGATTGAAATTTAAAAGATCAAAAGCTGATTCAGACTTTGAAAAGAAATTTATTTTGTAATTATATTCTTTTAATTCAGCGGCAATTTTCTTTTGCATCGCTAGATCATCTTCTTGGATGAAAACTTTGAAGCTTGGCTTTACTTTCATAATGAGTAGTTTATAAATTACTTAAAACGTGTTATTGACTACTAGACGTTCCTAGGTTTATAAACGGAGCATGGTTCGTAAAGGATACAAAACT
Source organism: Cytophagaceae bacterium (assembly GCA_035484095.1). GTDB lineage: Bacteria > Bacteroidota > Bacteroidia > Cytophagales > Cytophagaceae > JANYCO01. The sequence continues at coordinate 5,539 of DATHPH010000160.1, forward strand.
AATGCACATATCTCCGGTTGTTCCCATGTTAGGATAAGCGTTAAGCGTAAAACTGGTAATACTAATATTTTGAGGATTTACCACATTGGCATCCGATAATGGAAAAGAGACATACTGCCATCCTTGACCGTATACTAATATATTTTTACTTCTTTTTGAGGTGCCTTCTGTAAATACTACGACAGGAATCGACAATTCACTTCCTAAAACGTTAACGAAACAATTAAAATATACCTGTGTTGGGTCATTAAGAACATTTGTACCCAAAGTACCCGTCAAGTCATATCCTCCAAAATAGTAGGAAGGGGTTGCCGACACAGCGTGTGTACATAAGCATTGGCCTCCCTGAGGAATAGGAGGGTTCATTCCGGAAACCATGGTGGTGGTGGTACCAGGATTTCCGTATCCATAAGGAGGACCATAAAGTGTAGTAAGTGCTGCTCCCGGGGTACCACTGAATGCTAAATAATTAAAGTGGCTAAAGCTACCCACTGTGGTTATGGTGAAGGTTTCCGTGATTAGTGGCTTACATCCTATGTTAAAGGTTGCCGTACATTGTTCTGTTTGGAAGAACAACAAAGAGTCCGGGTTGCCTTGCCAGGAAATATTAATAGTGTCGCCGAAACCGGAAAATTTTTTAAAAGCTTTACTCATTGTTCCGGTAATTTGAATGGACCAAGGCACTGATTCATTGAATATGGCTTTAAGAACCAATGGACTGGCGGAAAGATTAACAGAGGTACTACTTAATGTAGGTTGCTGAATATATTGAAAATTCGCACTGGCGCATATTTCAGGGCCTAAATGATCAGTGACATTTTCTTTTTTACAAGAAGTAAGTATGCTGATTATGCATAAGAAAATAATACCTGAATTAAATTGCATGTTTCTTTTCATATTTTTTCATTAAAGAGTATTCATTATTTTTGAAATATGCCATTTTCTGTAACCACCACCATATCTACGTAAGCGGAGACTTCAAAACTTTGGGTAGGATAAGAGTCCAATTCCAATGCCATTCCACAAAGTCTGTTCGGATTAAGCTGGTTATTGCCAAGTCCTCCTCCTGTATTAGGAACTTTAAATTGACTATAATTAAAACTTACCAATTGCCATCCTGTCCAGGTTACCCCTATTTGGTAAATGTATTTATCATTGGCATTTTGATTGAAAGTTGTTCCCTGAGCTTGGTTGGCATCATTTTCATAAACGATAACGTCAACC
>DATHPH010000161.1:0-5808 GCA_035484095.1 Cytophagaceae bacterium
AATCATTTCATCCAACGCATCTTTCGCTTCAATACTAATCGTCTCCAGTAATTCTCTGTGCATTTTCACATTGTCCTCTACACAAGAACCGATCAATGCTTCTTTGTCTATAAAATATTGATAAATCGTTTTTTTGGAAACACCCAGAGACCTGGAAATATCATCCATCGTGATACTTTTAATTCCGTATCGCATGAACATCTCTAAGGCTCCTTTTAATATGATATCTTTAGCATCCATAAATTGTACGATGCAAAACTATGGAAACTTTTTTAATAACAAAAGTTTCCATAGTTTATTTTTAAAAAAATATTAAGCTTATTTATTGAATTTTTCAATGTTTTAATATAAAGAATGACAGCAAATAACATTAGTAGAATATGCTTAGTCCTGTTTCAACGTGCAGGGACCTACTTCTTTTGTACTTAGAAAGTATCGTTTTTTTGTGTAATTTGTCAGGTCAAAACAATAAAAAAGGGGAAACAAAGGCTGCATTTGCTTCCATTGATTTCCCTGAAATGTTAGTATTAAAATTGAATGATATTTTGAAAAGGAAGTTTCACTTATACCGGTTCGTAGCTTTTGACTTTATTGCCGCCGTAATAGCCTGGATATTGTTTTATATATTCCGGAAAATGCTTTTAGGAGAATCAAAAGAAGCTATTAATTTCACCCTGCTTGAAAACGCTTTTCTTATAGGATTTTTTTGGATGACCCTCTATTATTTCTTTGGATTTTATTCTGAAATATACAGGAAATCAAGAATAAAAGAATTTTTCACTGTATTCGCCGTATCCTTAGTAGGAGCAATCGTAATCTTTTTTACCTTGCTCTTGGACGATCAGGGTATATACAATTATACGGCATACTACAAAACATTTATCACTTATTTTTCTATTCACTTTTTCATTACCATTTTTCTAAAGACAGCGTTAATTACCTTTGTCAAAATACAGGTACGTGAAAAGAAAATTTATTTCAACACACTCATAATAGGTTCAGGGAAAAAAGCCGTTGACATCTTCAATGAAATTAACAAAAGCTATGATACCCTTGGCTTAAAGTTCATAGCCTATTTGAGTCTTGCAGAAGATAGGCAACAATTTGGCAACAAACTTCGCTATCTGGGGAATATTGAAAATCTTTCCAAAGTCATCTCAAGATGCCACATTGAGCAAATAGTAATTGCAATGGAAAACGAAGATCATCCTGACATACAAGATATATTATTCAAATTAGAAAATTTTAAAAATGTACGACTGAGTATTATTCCGGATATTCATCAATATTTAATTGGTTCGATACGAGTAAACCATGTATTTGATATTCCTTTGTTGGATATTAATCAAGACCTGATTCCCGAATGGCAAGCCAACTTAAAAAGAATTTCAGATGTATTTTTCGCTTCCATCATTTTGAGTTTTGGGATGCCCTTTTTCATATTGATTGGCATCATTATTAAACTAGGTTCGAAGGGGCCAGTTTTATTCAAGCAGGAACGAATTGGCAAAGATGGATTACCTTTTTTTATTTACAAATTTCGAAGCATGTATATTGATGCAGAAAAGAATGGCCCGGCACTTTCCAAAGAAAATGATTCAAGAATTACACCGTTCGGAAAATTTTTGCGAAAAAGCAGAATCGACGAATTCCCCCAATTTTATAATGTATTCATTGGCGATATGTCTTTAGTAGGACCTAGACCTGAAAGACAATTTTTCATAGATCAAATTATAAAAGTGGCACCTCACTACAAACATTTGAATAAAGTCCGACCGGGAATTACTTCGTTAGGTCAGGTTAAATTCGGCTATGCGCAAAATGTAGAGGAAATGGTAGAACGATTAAAGTACGATATATTATATATCGAAAATATTTCTTTTGCGATGGACCTGCGCATATTGCTATACACAATACTTGTCATGATCCAGGGAAGAGGAAAATAATGTTGATAGACATTTCGTTGTCTTAAATAATCATTCTTTAAAAGTACAATCATGTTTACAGGAATAATCGAAGCGATGGGTAAAGTTGTAAGTATTCAAAAGGATAAAAGTAATATCCATTTTGGTATTGAAGCACCATTTGTTCAGGAATTAAAAATAGATCAAAGTATTGCCCACGATGGTGTTTGTTTAACGGTAACAGCGATAGAAGGAACAACTTATTTTGTTACAGCAATCGATGAGACTTTACAAAAAACAAATTTAACTAGTTGGAAAGTTGGGAACTTTGTTAACCTCGAACGCTGTATGCTTCTTGGAGGCAGGTTGGATGGTCATATAGTTCAGGGGCACGTAGATCAAACAAGTACTTGTATTTCTATTTTAGAAAATAACGGCAGTTGGATTTTTACGTTTCAATACGATGATTCAAAAGGAAATGTAACGATCGAAAAAGGGTCGATTACCATTAATGGCATTAGTCTTACGGTAATAAATTCAGAAAAAAATAATTTTAGTGTAGCGATCATTCCGTATACCTACGAACATACCAATTTACATTTTTTGCAAAAATCAAATCAGGTAAATCTAGAATTTGATATCATTGGGAAATATGTAGCCAGACTTATCGAAAAACGGGGCATTTAAGACAACACTTCTCGACTCCTCAAATATTAGTCAAAATTTATTTAATCATTTTAGGTATGGCAATTGTATACCCTCTATAAAAAAGGAAGGCTATCAGCATGCCCGCTATTGCCCCTACACCAATATCCGAAGGATAATGAACACCTAAATATACTCTGCTAAGAGAAACTATAGCTGCCCATATAAAAAGGAGTGCTATCCACTTATATTCTTTCCCAAGATATAAACATAAAAAAGTAGAAAGCGCAAATGTATTGGCCGAATGAGAAGAAATAAATCCATAACGACCACCACAAACATTGTCAATGAGATGAAGCATGCCATTAATTTGCTCATTGTGACATGGCCGTAGTCGTTGAAACAATGGTTTCATTAACGAAGAGGCAAAAAGATCAGAACAGACAACGGAAGCAATTAGAAAAATAAGAATCGGAAAGAAATCCTTTCTTTTCTTCAGAAACAGAAAAATAATAATTCCTACATAAAATGGAATCCAGGTGTATCGGTGTGTTATGATCACCATACAATTATCCAAAGTAGTAGAATGCATATGGTTTATCGTCAGTAATAATTGTACATCTACTTGTTTCAAATACTCTAGCATGCGATCCAGTTTATATCCTTTTTTAAATTCGCAAGTGTATATGCTTCATTTGTCCCTTCTTCTATTTTTACATTGTAATCCCAATTGGCCACAGGTGGCATACTCATTAATATAGACTCTGTCCTTCCATTAGTATCCAATCCAAATTTTGTTCCTTTATCATACACCAGATTAAACTCTACATACCTTCCTCTTCTAAGCAATTGCCATTTTTTTTCTGCTTCCGAATAAGGTTTATTTTTATTGCGATTCAATAATTCAGAATACAATGGAGCAAACAATTTGCCAACATCTTTTACAAAATCAAACCGATCGCGAAATGAAATACTTCCTTCTTCCGTCAACCTGTCAAAGAATATTCCACCAATTCCTCTCGTCTCTTCACGGTGTTTGATATAAAAATAATCGTCTGCCCATTTTTTAAATGACACATAATAATCAGGATGATGAAGATCACAAACCTCTTTTATTTTGGCATGAAACAAAACAGCATCTTCCTGTAAGATATAATGCGGCGTCAAATCAATGCCCCCGCCAAACCATGATACACCGTTACTCATTTCAAAGTATCTTGTATTCATGTGAATAATGGGACACCAAGGATTTAATGTATGCATCACAATGGAGACACCTGTAGCATAAAAGTCTGCTTCTTCTAATTTTAAAGCATTTAAAATATTGGGCGGTGTCTTTCCCCACACGGCAGAAAACATTACTCCGCCTTTTTCGATTACATTGCCGCCCGATAATACCCTTGAAATCCCGCCTCCACCTTCTGCCCTTGTCCAACAGTCTTCAGAGAATTTTGCTTTACCGTCTGTTTGCTCCAACTGCATGCATATAGAGTTCTGAAGCGCTCTGAACCAATTTTCAATTTCTAAGCGATTCGTGGGTATTCCCGTTCCTTGATCTGAAACCATCTTTTATTTATTTACTATAATTTAGCTTATCTGTCATTGGTATCCGAACGCCGCTACCAAAAATAGTTTGGTGTAATGAGATCCAAAATTGAACTCCCTGATTTCTATGACCTCATTCTGAATTCCTGCACCAAAGACAAATATAGATAAATATTATTTTTTATATATATTTAACTTGTACAACAACAAATACTATGGTATTCACACCACGACTTCAAGCTTTTCTATTATTTTTACTTATAAGTACCGTCTTAATAATACGGGATAATGTTGAAAGTACCAGCTACTGTACACCTGACTCTAAATATTACCTGGAAGTTTCCAAAAATATTTTATCAGGACTTGGGCCTGTTGGTCCGAAAGCATTTGAATACAACGAATCCAAAACTAAAATCTTTGCGCTATACGATAGCACCTCTTTTGGTCATCCTGAAACTTACCAAAAAGAATATTTTGCCATTTGGCCATTGGGTTATCCGATTTGTATTGTAGTAATTTCTTATCTCTCCGGCTTGGAACCAGTCTGGGCTTCCAAATTAGTGAATATACTTTTGCTTGCGTTGGATTTTTATCTTATTTATCTTCTGTTTGGAAATTTTCATTCGTTGTCATTATTTTATTTCTGTAGTTTTACAATGTTGGAAATAACCTCCTATACCTGGTCAGAAAATTTATTTATCCCATTCTTTCTACTACTCATTTTATCGTTAAAATATATTTCGGAGACTGATTTTATTTCACTAAAAAACATACTTCTATTAGCAACGGCCATGGCAGGTATGTGTCTGGCGAGATACGCTTCCGTTATTTTTTTCCTCTCTCCCATCATCATGATGGTTTGGTATTTCCGAAAGAAAGAATATTCAAAAACAAAATCAATATTCTTTGGTTTACTGATTAGTTCCTTTATACTTGGGCTCTATCTTTTCAATAATTACACGCATACGGGTTATCTAACCGGTATGCCCAGAGTAAATACTCAAGAAAACACACTCTATAATTTGACTATCGCATTTTTCATGGGCATATTTCATCAGATACATATCATAAAACAGTTTAGATTTTCCGGGACGGTGGATTTTTTGTTATATCTTGTCCTTACGCTCATTCAAGTTTGTTTAATGGTTTATGTTGGTTATCATCTTATGAGAACTAAAATTGTCAAAGGCACAACAGTGCAAACGAAACTGTTGCTTTACTCGGGGTTTCTTTACCTTCTTTTTTTAATATACATGACCTCTACCTCCACCATTGATCCTTTTGATTACAGGACCTTGTTGCCATTTTCCTTTCCTATTGCTCTTGCATTGCTTTCTGAAATGGAAGAGAGATTATACCTTTCTAAAAAATATAAGCTTATTACTGCAGTAAAAATATTTTTCCTACTATCGCTCTTTTTAAATCTTCCCAAAAAATATTTAGTTGATCTAATTTTTTAATATTAAAAAGGATATCCTATCCCAATATTATAAACAGACTCTTTTAAACTTAGTTTACCAACAAATCTGTTTCCTTCGGGCATCGCAGGATCTAAGACTTTATTCGCTATATCCAGACGTAAAATAAGAAACGAAAAATCTAATCGAATACCGGTGCCCGCTCCAACTGCTACCTGAGAAACGGCATCCTGAAATTTAAATTGTGCACCTTGTTCTACATTTTTGATGGTCCATACGTTCCCTGCATCTACAAA
>DATHPH010000162.1:0-11541 GCA_035484095.1 Cytophagaceae bacterium
CTTCGACTTATTCCGGAGAGGAAGCAAAATTGATTGGGCAGTCTATTTGGAATTATATAGGGAAGCAATATGGGGAAAATAGCATTTCTAATATTATAAGTTTTACCAGGGCTTTTCGCAATGAAAGAGAGAGTATAGAGAGTAATTTGGGGATTCATATTAGCGATTTTTTAAAACTATGGGAAGACTATTATAAAAAAATAAATCAACCGTTGACTTCTTATTACTCGTATTGGCCTGATTCTTCTATTTTAGTAAAAGGACGAAAAAACGATCGTATTTATTCTCTTAAAATGAATAAAGAAGGAACAAATATTTCCTTTATTCAAAATAAAAAAGGAAGATATAGATTAAGAGTTCTGAATACCCTTACGGGGAAGTCAAAGACAATCTTGCGAGGTGGATATAAAAGAGATGATCAGGTAATTGATTATATGTTGCCTGTTTCGACCTGGCAAAATGAATTTATACTGTCGGCGATTGTGCGTAGACGAGGGGAGCTTAGGATAGAAAATTTTGATTTAAAAGCGCATCAAAAGAAGCATCGGAAATTACCTGGATTTAATCAGATCTATTCTATTTCGTATTCCTCGGATGGAAGGCAAATGGTAATGAGTGCAGATCGATCCGGTCAAACGGATTTGTTTGTTTACACACCTTCCACCAATAATATCGTTCAAATTACAAACGATGCATACGACGATGTAGATCCTGTTTTCACTTCAAATAATAATATTTTATTTAGTTCAAACAGACGGAGTGATACGATTAATGCGAAAAGGATTGATTTGCCTAAATATACCGACCATTACAATTTGTATTTGTATTCTACTTTAAATAACAGCTTGTTGCAAAAAATCACCTTCAAAGGAAATAATTTTATGCCTCAAATAGTTGATCAACAAACAATCTATTTTCTAAGCGATGAAACAGGAATCGTCAATACATATAAATTTGATTTGAATTATAATTCGATTTCGCCTATTACCAATCAGATTACCGATATAACCTCCTTTGCTTATTCTGGTGCCAAATCTTCTTTATGTTTTACGGCACTTCACAAAGGAAGAGATTGTATTTATTATAAAATAAGGTTGTTCTCAATGGCCTCTTTACATGGTCCAAATACGACGAGAAAAAATCTTGTTATTTCCTATTCTCCAAATGAATTGGAAGCAGAACCTGTTGTGGATTCTGTAAATTTCAATTTCAACTCAAGCCAGGAATCTGATTTTGATAAATTGATATTTGAATCCGATGTGAAGAAAGAGATAAGTCAAGCGAAAAAAAATTCGGAGCAACCTTATGTTCCCAAGTTGAATGCCTTTCGCTATATAGGTCCTAAAAAATACAACAACCCATTTAGTGTTGACAAAATAGTTTCAACGCTTATGGTAGATCCGATTAGAGGGCTCGGCATGTTGCTGGAAGGAGGGACCTCGGATTTGCTTGGAAACCATAGGATTGATGCGGGTGATTTTATCGCCTTTGATTTTAAAAGCAGTAAATTTTTCATGGAGTATCGTTATGTAAAAAGAAGGATTGATTTAAAAGTGCGATACGATCGTCAAACGTTAAATCCTTACAACGATTTTGCGACTCAACGGTATGTACTCAATTCTTTCAGAGGAACGGCATCCTTGCCTCTTTCGGTTACTCAAAGAGTAGGCGTTTCTGCAGGTATTACGTCAACGTCTTACAGTGAAACAACTTCCTTTGCCAATGTTGCACAAAAGCCACAGATTGCCACGTACGAATCCCTGCGAGCCGAATATGTGTACGACAATACCTTGGTGACCGGAATGAATATGTTAAAAGGAACAAGATTTAAAATTTCTACAGACTATTACGTATCTAATCAAAGTCGGCAAAAAGATTTTGGATTGTTTTTGTTGGATTTCAGGAAATACATTCCCGTTCATAAGCAGCTTGTATTTGCTACCCGAATTTCTTATGGACAATATTTCGGGAATGCTCCCAAAAATTTCCTTCTCGGAGGAATGGAAAATTGGCTTTTTTCCAACCGGACTTTTTATTCCAATGCCAATGCGGTTACAGACAATCCATTGTCGATTAATCAAGGAGTCAACAACAGCGATATGCTGTTTGTGCGTTATGTTACTACCATCCGTGGCTTTAATTATAATTCCCAATTCGGAAATCAATACCTATTGTTTAATGGAGAGTTAAGGCTTCCTGTGGTACAATATTTTTATAATGGAACAATAAGTTCTAACTTTTTAAGAAATCTTCAAGTGATTGGTTTTACAGATATTGGTTCTGCATTTTCAGGAAGCTTATTTGCTTCCAATTCTCAAAATACTAAAACGATAAACGGATACCCGTTTTCTGCTACCGTAACCAATTATCAGAGTCCTTTTATTGTTGGATTTGGAGGTGGTTTGAGAACTACTTTATTGGGTTACTATGTAAAGACAGACCTTGGTTGGGGATACCAAAATGGTATTTTATACAAACCTATTTTATATTTTACCTTTGGCTACGATTTCTAATATGAGAAAAAAAATACTTCGTTCTATAGGATTCCTGTTCCTTGCGGGGTTTCTTGCATTTAATGGATGGGTATTGCTTTCCGGTAAGCAATATTTTTACAAAGCACTGATCTATAATTTTGCAGATATAGACGATTATAAAATATTTCCTAAAAGGATTATTAATAAAAGTTCGCATCCTGTGTCGTGGTCAGTTTCTTCCAACTATAATAAAAAGGACATTTCACCAGTACTTCGGAAGTATCTTGACTCGATCGAAACCGTAGCGTTGCTGATTGTAAAAAATGATTCCATTCAATACGAAAAATATTGGGACAACTATTCGGATAGCTCGTATTCAAATTCCTTCTCGATGGCAAAGAGCTACATCAGTGCATTGGTAGGAGCCGCATTAAAAGAGGGTAAAATCAAAAGTATCGACCAGCCTGTTTGTGATTATTTACCTGAATTTTGTGAAGGGGAAAAGAAACAAATTACAATTCGTCATTTGCTCATGATGAGTTCCGGGTTGAATTGGGAAGAAGGCTATTCAAGCCCTTTTTCTCCAACGACTGAAGCCTATTATGGTACGGACTTGAAGAAGCTGATGGCTGGACTAAAACCATCCGAGGAGCCTGGTAAAATATTTCGTTATAAAAGTGGAGATACGCAGATACTTTCTTTTGTTCTGGAAAAAGCTACCGGAAAATTTGTAAGCGATTACGCACAGGAAAACTTATGGGAGCCACTTGGCTGTGAACGAGATGCTATTTGGAGCCTTGACAAAGATAATGGCTATGAAAAGGCGTACTGCTGTATCAACTCCAACGTTCGGGATTTTGCAAAATTTGGCAAACTCTATCTGGATAGTGGTCGTTTCGAGGGCAAAACAATCATCCCTCAGGAATATCTTTTAAATTCAATTCAACCAAATCTACTACCTGACGGGGATTTGGATATGAAAAAATCAAATTTTTATGGATACCAATGGTGGATAATCCCGGATTATAAAGGACACTTTGTTTTTTATGCAAGAGGTATTCTTGGACAATACATTATTGTAGTGCCTGATCAAAAAATGATTATTGTTCGACTTGGCAAAAAGAGAGGCGAACGAATCGGAAAACATTACAAAGAAATATTCCTGCTTTTAGACGATGCTTTCAATCGTTAGCCATTCCAGTTGTGGTCAGACAAGGTAGTCGCTCATTGATAGGCTTGGCCGATTTATAGAATAATTGGTACTTTTCCGTACATTTTTGTGATGACTTAATGTATTGATCCAATTGAAAGAACGAAATAGTTTAAAATAGTGCCTTCCAGAATAGTATAATGTTGTTTCAAAATAGGTAAAGGGCACATTTTTTTTTATTTTAGCTTGGTACTTTATGAGATAGAAAGAGGATTGTAAAATATGGATTTTGAGAAGGGAGAGAAGGGGCAATTTAAAGAAGAAGTTTTTTTTAATTTATCGCATGACCCAATGGGCTTTTTGGGGTCAGCCTTTACACTGCTCAAAGTCAATCGTTTTTTTATTCAATTATTTGGTATTGAAAATAAAGAGTTATCTGAAATACAGTTTGAAAAGTTGTTTCATTTGGATGACTTAAAAACAATTCGCGGTCATTTTAGTCAGTTGTCGAATGGATCAACGGTATCCTTTGAGTCGAGGGTATTCAATGCAAACCAAGAACTAAAATGGTATTCATGGAGAATAATAAAAGATGAAAATAAAGGAATCTATTTTTTTTCGGGAGTAGACATTACTCCTTATAAAACGAATCAATCGGTACTGGAAGAGCATACAGAGAAGTTATTGAAAATTATAGAACTTGTACCCCATCCGATTTTTTTAAAAGATTCGAGTGCAAAATATTCCATAGTCAATCAAGCACAAGCGGATCTTTTTTCCACTACGAAAAATGATTTTATAGGTCGTGACGATAATTATTTTATAAAAAATGAAGAAGAGTTAAAAGGGGTACATGCCAGCGACCAGGTAGTACTAAACAAAAAGAAAAATATAATTCTTCCGGAGCAGGTCATTACGCACCCGAATGGGAAGAAAAAAATTCTATATACATCGAAGATTCCGTTTTTAAGTAATGTCAACGGAGAAGTAAACATTCTGGGAGTCTCTATTGACATTACTGAAATAAAAAATTCAGAAACCGAACTTCGCAAAATCAATTTTGAGTTGGACAGTTTTGTATACCACGCTTCTCATGATTTAAAAGCACCTTTATGTTCGTTGGAAGGATTATTTAATTTGATAAACACAGAAACGGATGAAGAGATCAGAAAAAAATGTGTTGAGGAAGGGCTTAAAAGTATAAAACGGCTGGATGTTTTTATTTCCGATCTTACAAACTTATCGCGTAATAATCGAATGGTAATTGTTCCGGTCGATATTAAGTTTAAAAAAATAATTAAAAAAACGCTCACCAATTTTAAATATTTGAAAAATTCGGATCAGACGAAGGTGTCTGTACAAATCGATAAAAAGGTTAAATTTTACAGTGATAAAAATCGGATAAAGATTCTTTTTATGAACCTTATCTCCAATGCCATTAAATATCAACGTGAAGATAACGACACGCCTTTTTTATCCATTTCCGTAAAAGTAACGGAGCAACAGGCTGAAATAGAATTTCGCGACAACGGCATTGGGATTGAAGAAAAATACAGGTCGAAGGTATTTGATATGTTTTTTAGAGGCACAGTGTTGGCAACTGGCTCAGGGTTAGGACTGTATATTGCCAAGGAAGTTATTTTAAAATTGGGAGGCAAAATCTCGCTTACCTCGGAAGAAAATATTGGAACAACGGTCTCCTTACAAATTCCTAATCTTTTATATCAAGCGAATACTAATGATTGAAAACAATCCAACGGTAGGGGACAAAGCTTTTTTGTAGAACACGCAATATAAATGGATCAGGATTTCTTTTATTCCCAATAAAAGATATTTTTGTAAAGTGAGTAAATCAAAAAAATTACATCTTAAAAGTTCCTTTGGCGCTTTTTTCAAATTGGTAAGATTGCCAAATCTATTTATTATTCTTGTAGCTCAATTTTTAGTCAGAATTTTTGTGATTGGTCCAAAAGAACAATGGAAAACGATTGTTCTTGATGCTTCTTTTCTGATCTTGTGTTTGGCCACCCTTCTTATCGCAGCGGCCGGTTATATTATCAATGATTATTACGATATAAAAATTGATATTGTAAATAATCCCAAGAGAGTGGTAATCGGAAAAGTATTTACAAGACGAGTCGCTTTGTTTACACATTTTAGTATTAACATTATAGCCGTTTTCATCAGTCTTTTTTTAGGATGGAAAATATTTGTCACTGTTTTTATTTCCGGATTTCTGATGTGGTATTATTCAAACAGTTTAAAGAGGTTGGCTTTGTGGGGAAATATTACGATCTCATTGCTCACGGGAATCTCCATTTATTATCTTTCTTTTCTTTCTGACACCAACATAAAACTTGTCTTAATATACGCAGTGTTTGCTTTTATGATATCCCTTATCCGCGAAATCATCAAGGACATGGAAGACATGAAAGGAGATGCTTTGTTTGGCTGTAAAACACTGCCGATTGTCTGGGGTGTCAAAAAAACCAAGCACTTTATTTTTGCGATTAGTACTGTTTTCATTATAGTGATGGGATTTCTTTTTACAGAACGATACAATAATTTTTTAGTGCTTTATTTTACGATTATCCTGTTTCCGTTTTTTATTTTTCTTTTGGTAAAGCTCTATAATGCTGAAACGGAGAAAGACTATCATACCTTAAGTACATTAAGCAAAGGGATCATGCTGACAGGACTTGCAAGTGTGTTATTGGTGTGAGTTTTAAAGTTGGGTAATGGGTTACTCTGGATGAGAACTGAGCGAATACAAAGTGTTGTAAATATTTCTTGTCCTGAAATAAATTTACAATTGTTTGTGTAAACCTATTTCAGGAAAGGACGGGGTTTGTCTGATAAAACATAAGTGTCTTGTTAGGGTAGAATTTCTATGGTTACAATAAATAAAAGAATTTGGATATTAACAGCTATTAACGCTTTTATATTGACATTGGTAATAAAGCTCATTTTAGATTGTACCATACTACTTTTAGAGAGCGATGCTACAGCCCGGTTTGCCGCACCTTTCGGCTACGCGCTTTATCTTGCCTTAAAATAGGTTTACAGGTTAATTATTAATTCCCATTTAAATACTTGCCATTTCCTTACTAGCCCGGCGAAACGCTTCAGCCTATCGTGAAGGGCGCAGGCACAGCCTATGGTAACCTAAGAGCATCAACGCTCATAAGCAGTAAGTTATCTTCATTATTAACAATTTGGAAATATTTATATAATATATTGTTAACACAAATTCGCAATTTAATTAATAATTCTGAGGCAATTTTGAAGATAAAAATAATTGATTCATGACATTAACAAAACCATTTCTAATCACAATGATTATTGCCATGTTTAGCCAGGCTATTCAAGCGCAAACCGAAAAAAAACCTTTTCATGTTTACCTCTCCGGAGATGGGGGCAAGTATCTCAAGTTTGGGTTAAATGCTCAGATCTGGGGCCGGCAAACACAGTTAAACCCCAATAGCAGCGTGGGTTCAAATAGTACAAAGGGTACTTATGACATAGTCATTCGTCGTCTGAGGGCAGAGGTTCTTGGCAAGCTCACCGACCGTGTATTTTTTCATTTTCAGGTGGGGCAAAACAACATCAACTTTTCGCAAAATACAGGACCCTATAATTCTCCTCTTTCTATCATGGATTTGCTGGGAGAATATCAATTTAATAAATGGCTGCACCTCGGCGTTGGAATGAATGGATGGGGAGCGGGTACTACACGATATTCCGCACAAAGTTCATCCAAACAATTAACACTGGATGCACCCATTTACCAACAAAATAATATTTCTTCCACGTTTGGAAACAGAAATCTTAGTATTTATGCGAAGGGTAATTTTGGGAAATTTAATTATCGTGTGGCGGTTACAAATCCATACAAACAAAGCACCAATCATCTGAATACATACTCCGCCACGGTTTCTACGCGAACCCCTCAACCTCAGTTTTTGGGAATGCTTACGTACCAGTTTTTGGGAAAAGAATCGATTGCGGAACCTTATAACCGCGCTACGTATCTGGGAGAAAAGAAAATTTTAAACCTGGGTATCGGGTATATGGTTCAATCGAAAGCCATGTGGAGGCTTGATCATCCTGGCCTGGATACACTCTATCATCAAATGGGCGTATTCGGGGCAGATCTTTATTACGATTCTCCGCTCGGGAAAAAAGGTGCGGCACTTACACTTTATACGGCCTATAATTATTGCGACTATGGGAAAAATTACCTGCGCATGATTGCGACTCCCAATCCTGCCTCTACCGGGAGTGGCAGCGGATTTTATGGTATCGGAACGGGAAGTATTTTATACGCGCAAGCGGGGTATCTGATCGCAAAATCCAAAAATGAAAAGAACGTAGCAAGGACTCAATTATACGGATCTTCCCAGCTTGCCTTCTTAGAGGCACTTCAAACGCCCATGTGGATGTTTGAAGCAGGAGTTAATTATTACCTGACCGGAACATTCGGGCCCAAAATTACCTTGGGGTATCAGAATCGACCGGTATTTGAGTTGTTTGAAGGAGAAACCAAACACATGCAAACCACACGAAAATCTATGGTGGTATTGCAATTCCAGGTTTCATTTTAATTTTTCGTAAAAATCCTTTTAGCCGCTCACGTTTTGCGAGTGGCAACTATTGGTCAGTCCTCTGGACGGATTACACGCTCTAGTTTTAATAGGGCCACCGGGATATTGGTATCAAAATCAATATTCATCCGTTTGAATAGGAGACAATGGATTGGCACTACTTTACTAGTAATAGGTAGGATTCGTTCCAATAGCTGCAACAACAGGATTGTTGTGAATATCATCCATGCATCTTTTTTCTGTGCCATCAAATGGATACGGTTTGGCATGATCAGATAGGCATAGATGATAGCAGCGAGAGTGTTGCTTCATCGGACGCTGAAATAAAAAAGGTCCAAGCGGATGCTTGAACCAGCGTGAGATTATAAAAAGCAAGCCCTGTAAGAATACTTTGCACAGGGCTTGCTTTTTTATGGTCAGATGAAATAAATTTCTACATTAGTCATTAATAATTATTTTTAAATACTGGACTTGTACATTCGTATATAGTTTCAAAATATACACACCGGCTGTTAAACCATATTTTTTAGTTTCAATCACTAAGTGATGCACGCCGGAAATTTGCTGAATATTTTCAAAAATAGTAATTTCTTCTCCTATTACGGAGTATAATTTTACTGCTACAACGGCATCTGACGGAAGTGTATAAAGTACATTCAATTTGTTATTGGTGGGATTGGGATAAACTTCAAGTGTATTCATCGTTTCTTCTTTCTGAACAGAAGTGGTAACGGACGTTTTCAGAGTATTCTTAACAGAATTGGTAGGCACAGGACTATTATAATCAAAATAAACATTGGCCTTGTTATAAATAACGGAACCCGGTAAAGTTGTTTTTTTAACACGAACTGAAAATGAAACATAACCTATGCTATTGACGGCATCTGTAATACTATCCAACAAATTAATATCGTCTAGCGTAAAACTTAAAATACCATTTTTTACGTTAACAGCAACATTGCTGCTGGCACTAATATTATTAACCGAAAGAGGATCCAGGTATTCACTGAGTGTATCCGTTACTACTACGGTATACGCTGTGTCAGTTCCGGTATTTTGAAATTTTATCATGTAATTTAAAACAGAATCAGCGGTGCTTATATACCCTTGTTCGGTAGTACCCTGTGGAGTGACCAATAGTTCATTCGGATCGTACGAGCCAACCAGGATGGAGCTACAAGTGTCGTAGTTATTGAGAGGGAAAGCGTCACCTGTAACTGGAGTAATGTACCCTGTGGCTTTAAAAATTGTACCAAGAGGAGCGGTAGGTGAATCAAAAAATAATTCTATCATACGTTCTTCACCTGGGTTAAGATTAGTAAAATTCCATTCTAGCGTTTGGGTATTTATATTATAATTATCAGCAGCAGGTTTAGAAAATTCAAAATTAAGGTTATTGCTGTGTGTATAGTATATAGTCCCACTTACGGGTACCGAACCATTATTTATATAGTTTAGCTCTTCTATACCAGACCTTCCGGACACTAGATTAAAACACCATAAACGAATTGCTATATCTTGTATGCCAGGTTTTACCTGGTCTCCAAAATTATTACCTCCATACGTATTGCCGATTACAGAAGCATTGACGGTAATAGCGCTGCCTGAAGCCGGACATATATTGCCCCAGTTTGCTGGGGGTGTATGTGTAATTGTATACAAACCAGGGACCACTTCAAATTGATAAACGCCGTTTCCATCTGTATTAGTCGTATAACCGGATGAAAGCGATACCAATGTATTGGCTACTCCGTTTTCACCTGCATCCTGAAGACAGTTCCCATTGATATCATTGAATACGGTGCCTGTTATAATAGCGTTTGTACAAGTATAATCCTGAGAAATTGAGGTGCCCTTTGTGACAGAACATCCCAGTGCATCGGTCACTGTGACATTGTAATTTCCCCAGTTGAGATTACTGATGGTAGAAGTAGTAGCTCCATTTGTCCAACTATACGTGAATGGAGGAGTTCCACTGAAAACTTCAACAGTCACAGAACCTTGTCCTTGGGTACAAGTTGCGTTTATTTGATTGAAATAAAGAGCAATGTCATTGGCGTCAGTGATTTGAGTGGAAGCAGATGAAACGCATCCATTGGCATCTTTTACTGTTACCAAATAAGAACCCTCAGAAAGATTGTTAATGGTTGGACTAGTAGAACCATTGTTCCAGGAATAAGTATAAGGTGGTTGTCCATTGGCAACCGACACGGAAGCCGTTCCTGTAGGAGTAATGCAATTTTGCGAATTCGAAGAGGTAACTGTAAGCCCCAGATAGGTCATTGAGGTAATGGCTACAGAATTCTTTCCGGTACATCCGTTTGCATCTGTTACTGTAACTGTGTAATTGCCTTGCTGAAGTCCTGTAGCGGTTGCTGTTGTTTGAACCGGACTGGTATTCCAGTAATAAGTATAGGGCTGCTGACCTCCGATGGCAGAAACAGTACTGGAGGTAGGACTGTTGCATAAAGGATTTGTGGTAGTTACGGTTGTTTGAACAATATAATTACTTGGTACTGCAATAAGGCTGTCAAAAAAATTGCAACCATTAGCATCTTGTACGAAAACACTAATCCAATTTGATCCACTGAGCCCCGTAATAGACGGACCATTAGTATAAGTAATTGTTTCATTACCATTATCATCACCCACATACCATTTGAATGAATAGGGAGTTGTTCCTCCTGTCATTACCTCTGAGACAGAACCATCGGCGTGACATGTTTCGGGTGTTACACTACTTGAACCGTTCAGAACACTTGGTACTGTAAAGGGCTGGTTTATACTTTGCCCATTGGCATCCGCTATATAAATGCTATAATTTCCCTGAAAGAGTCCTGTAAGACCAAATTCTGTAACATTACTATTTCCGGAAATATTTCCTATGGAATAACTATAAGGGGCTGTTCCTCCTGTCAAAGTAAATTGGGCCGTACCATCGAAATGACAGCTAGGTGTAGTGGAGATCTGGACCGTCATAGCAGGTGATTGTGCTTTTAACCAGGATGAATGCATCATTAGCAACAATAAAATAATGCCATAAAGACTCTTAGCCATATTGCATTGGAATAAAATGTGTAGGTTTGTTTTCATGTTTTTACTTATTTTTGACTAAGACTGTGATTAGTGCCTTACAGGTTGCACCGGAATTATTTATTTTTGACCATGCAACCTTTACTCTAAAAAGCAGGTCTTGCTATTACTTCCACTTTTAATATTTTGAATATAAACGACATTATAGACGGGTGTAAAAAAGGTGCTTCTGCTTCACAGAAAGCACTGTATGATACCTATTCATATAAGATGATGGGAG
>DATHPH010000163.1:0-2250 GCA_035484095.1 Cytophagaceae bacterium
CCATCCGTTGGTGTTAATTTTGTCGGACAACCGCTCGGCCTTCGTCCAGTTATTTCCTTCCAGTTTTGAAGTATATAAATCTCCTGAAGAATTTGATTTTTCCTGATCGAAACGGTAAATAAATAAAGTTTGCCCATCAGGACTTAATGCGATGCTTGCATCATGATTAGCAGTATTAATGTTCGCGCCCATCTGAACTGGTGCCAGCCATTTCCCATTTTTTTTGGTGGAAATATACACGTCTTCGTAATACAACCCGTCGCCTTCATCTTTCCTTCCTCCTATTGTATTGGGACGGTTGGAAGTGAAAATCAATTCTGTTTCATCGGCAGAAATAACCGGACCGTATTCAGGGTAGATGGTATTGATTTCAGCACCAAGATTAACGATTTCAATTTCGAGTGGATTCGCCATCAATACTTTTCCGTTCATGCACATTTGAATATCTCTGTCCAATTCTTCCAAAGTTTGAAGATCTGTTTTGCTGGTACTTCCTTTAAATTGATTTTGATAAAGGGTATAGTATAAAATTGCCTCGTCCAGACGAAGCGATAGGTGGTAGGCTCTTCCCAAATAATAATATAAAATTGTAGGATAGTTATCCCGATCAAGAAGACATTTCTCCAAATTTTTCAAGGCTTTTATAGGCTCTTCTTTTGCCATGTAACAAACTCCTATTGAATAACAATACTTATTACTATTGGGATAAAGACTGTCAAGTTTTAAAAAAAGAGGAAGCGCAACATGAAAATTATTTGCCCTGAAATTATCTTCGGCTTCACTTTCCATTTCCTGAAAATCCAACTTGGATTGCCCAAAAGACACGATACAACATGTCATCATGCTCAAAAGCAAACAAAACCTTGATTTTAAACATATTAAAGACAAAATCATATAAAATAATTCACATCAAGCAAAATGAAATTGATTTTTACCAAGACAGATACACTCTATAAAGCTATAAAAAATATTTGAAAAGTACAAGTTAAAACTACTTTATAACTTTAAGACTTTAAATTCAACTCTCCTGTTTTTAGCCCTGTTCTCATCGGAATCGTTTACAAAGGCTGGTTGAATTTTGCCATAACCTTTGGCAACCAGTTTTTCCTTTACGATGCCTTTTGAGACCAAATAATTGACGACAGCTTCTGCACGTGCCTGAGATAATCTGTTATTATAAACATCAGAACCTTTATCATCGGTATGCGCGGAAATCTCTACCACCATGGTAGGATTTTCTTTCATCAAAACTACCACTCTTTCCAATTCTAGTTCAGAGTCTTTCTTTACATTTGCAGAATCAAACCCAAAGAAAATATTATTCAATACAAAACTGGTATTTGTCTTCAATGGTTTTAATTTTATATCTTTATTGACGATCTGATACTTTTTAGTATTTTGTAAATCGACCACCTCCGATTGAAAGGTACGTCCTTTGGAGGATATAGAGACATCGTATATCTCTCCTTCCTGAAGCAGCACGGTATATTTACCCGTTACTTCGTTATTTTTTATTTCCACCACCTGTTCTTTTGTATTAATGTTGTTTACTTTAATGGTGGCAGGAATTATTTTATTTGTTTCTTCGTCTCGAATAACTCCTTCCAGGGACACAATTTTATCCGGTCGAAATTCTTTCGGTAGCTCAATTTTATATATATCGTCTTTACTATTGCTGTTGGTATTAGAAAGATAAATCACTTCCCCGGAAGCCGGAACAGAAATCAATTCATCGTCGCGTATGGTATTAATAAAGGTCAACGGAATTGGATTCGTCCATTTTCCTGCACGCATTTTTGATTCATAAAGATCATAGCCTCCTTTCCCTTCGTTCCTATACGAAGAAAAAATTAAGGTTTTATTATCCGACATAATACGAGGATATCCCTCACAACCGGTATTGACCGGAAAGGGTAACGGTTTTGCATTTATGTAAAAAGCACCTCTTTTTTCTGCTACGTATATCGAACAACAACGTTGATTGGTAGGAGTATTTCGTTTTCCCTCCCGCATAAAATATAAACTTTTCCCATCTGCCGACAAAGATGGAAACCCATCGTAACCACCCGTATTGACACCTTTCCCTGCATTTTTAGGTTGCTCCCATTTATCACCTGTTTTTTGTGTGTACCAAATGTCAATACCTCCTACAGAGCCTTTTTTATCCGAAGTGAAAAAAAGTGTTTTCCCGTCATAACTTAAGAAGGCACCACCCAAAAAATCCGTTCCTGAAACAAAATTATTTACCAC
>DATHPH010000164.1:0-5925 GCA_035484095.1 Cytophagaceae bacterium
TCACGTAAACATTACAGAGAATGAATATTACTACCATAAAAGAAAACCAGTTTTATACAATTTCAATAGAAGGAGAACTTGATGCCAGTTCAAGCATTATGCTAGACAATACGCTTACTGAAGCTTTTTCAAAAAAAGAAAATAAAATATTGGTTGATTGTAGTCGTTTAAACTATATATCATCTGCGGGATTAGGTGTATTCATGTCTTACTTACAGGATTTTGAAAATAACGGAATCTCGATGGCTCTGTTTAACGTAAGTGATAAAGTAAAAAATGTCTTTATGATTCTTGGTCTTGATAATCTGATAAAAATAGTGCCAAGTAAAAAAGAAGCGATTGAGTTGATAAACTGATTAATGGTGGAGAGGATAAAAATAGCGTGTACTACTGAAAATCTCAAAGAGGTAAGAAAATTTGTTAACTCTACTCTTCTAAAATTTCACATTTCCGAAAATGAAATTAATATGATTGTATTGGCCGTAGATGAAATATGTGCGAATAGGATTATCCATTCAAATCAATCCAACAGAAATAATCAATTAGAGGTTGAAATTTCCGACAAAGAAGAAGGTCTTCTGTTTAATATTAAAGATACCGGAGATTTTTATGACAATACGATACAAGGAGATCCTGAAATTTTAAATCTTGTAAAAGAGAAACGCAAAGGCGGAATAGGCCTTATGCTCGTTCGTAAAATTATGGATTCCATAGAAGTAAAAAATGAGTCCCCCTATACTACCTATACTTTATTTAAAAAAATGAACATCACACATGCTTGATGTAAAGCGTATGTGAATCATAATTTTTTCTTTTTAAAACGTTCATCTTCCTCAACCCTTTTAATATTTTTTCCCATTGTACCCCATATCCTTTTAAAACGGTTTTCTCTGTCCACTATTGATACGAATTGTTTCACTTTTGCCTTATCTGCATCTATTTCAATTTTATCAGCTCTATCAATCGTTTTCAATGAATCCATAATAAAAGGTATAAAATCAATGTTGATTTTTATTTTCCTTGGATAACCCTTTAACATTTTTGCCTGAAATGGATCAGTCGCTACTGCAATCGAATTAAACCCTAATTTTTTAGCTGCGTAGTACGAATAATAAATATTCTCCGTACTATGTTCTGCTTTTGTTTCTACAAAAATATGCTCTGAAGGAATACCTAGTTTTTCACCTATCATTGCCATAATTTTAGCTTCTATATAGGGAGTATATACTGCCGATCCTGAATAAATAATATTGCTTGCCATTCCTTTTTGGTAGAGATAGAGAGACCAGTAAACTCTTCCTTTCATGGCATTACTCCAATTCTGAGACGCACTGTCATAAGGAACGCCTGGCACTATAATAACATCGTAAGGTTTTTTCTTTTGCGCTCTTATATATAATTCCTTTTGAGAAGGTCCTAAAAAAACACATGAATTAAAAAATAAAATACTAGAAACAATTATCGTTAAATATATTCTCAATGACATACTTCAAATGTTTACACAAACGTATATAAGGTACTATTTTTGATTTGTTTTTTAGCACAACTACAACCATTTCTATATGAAAAATAAAAAACAACAGCAGTAACCCTCCTAGAAAATAAGACGATCAAATGATTTCGATCTTTTATTTTCCATTCTGATCATGGTCGCTTTCGCAAAAAAATAAAATTTCTTTGTGTATCTTTGCTTTTATGAATTATAAAAATGATTTAATTCTGCAGGCAGCCAGAGGAGAACAAACGCAAAGAACTCCTATTTGGTTAATGAGACAAGCTGGCAGAATACTTCCTGAGTATAGAGCAGTAAGAGAAAAACTTAGCGGATTCAAAGAACTGGCGACTACTCCATCTCTGGCAGCTGAAGTAACGATTCAACCGGTCGATATTTTAGGAGTCGATGCGGCTATCATATTTTCAGACATATTGGTAGTTCCTGAAGCTATGGGATTGACGTATGAAATGTACGAAGCGAAAGGCCCACTATTCCCGAAGGTAATCTCCGTTGAAAAAGACATCATAGATTTAAAGGTAAAAGAAGCTGCTGAAAATTTGGAGTATGTTTACGAAGCCATTCGCATCGCTAAACGAGAATTGGCTAATCGAGTTCCTCTTATTGGATTTGCAGGTGCGCCATGGACAATACTAGCCTATATGGTCGAAGGAAGTGGATCAAAAACATTTTCCAAAGCGAAGAAATTTCTTTATTCAGAACCGGCTTTAGCCCATTTGCTTTTACAAAAAATCACTGATACCACCATTCTCTATTTAAAAGAGCAGATCCGCAGCGGCGCTGATTTAGTTCAGCTTTTTGATTCCTGGGCAGGCATTCTTACCCCTGAAACATACCAAGAATTCTCTTATCGTTACATTGATCAAATTTGCAACGCTATTTCGGAAGTTCCTCTAACTGTCTTTGCCAAAGGTGCTTTTTTTGCAAGAAAAGAAATGGGGCAACTTAATTGTCGCACGATTGGTCTTGATTGGAATATGGGCATCAAAGAATCCCGCCATTTAATCGGAAACGACAAAACACTTCAAGGGAACCTTGATCCCTGCATTTTGTATGCCTCCAATCAAGAAATAAAAAAACATACAGAATACATGCTCCGGGAATTTGGACCATCTAAACATATTGCAAATCTCGGGCACGGAGTTTATCCTGACACAAAAGTGGATAAAGTGAAATATTTTATCGAGACTGTAAAAGAGTTTTCTTTTGCTAAAACAATCCACTCCTAAATAGAAATGACCAACGAACGGTTTTCAAAAAACATAAGCATCCGAAACAAACGCGCTTCATTTGAATATAGTTTTATAGATACCTATATAGCCGGGATTGTTCTTTCAGGTACTGAAATAAAATCCATCCGACAGGGTAATGTAAACCTACAGGATGCGTATTGTGTTTTTGTCGGGGAAAAATTAGTAGCGAAGGCCATCAATATTGCTGCCTATAAAGAAGGTACACATTATAATCACGATGCTAAAAGAGATCGGATTCTTCTTTTAAAAAAAACAGAGATGCGAAAACTTTTTGAAAAATCAGAAGAAAAAGGTCTTACCATTGCGGTCTCAAAACTTTTTATTAACGATAGAGGATTTGCAAAACTTGAAATTGCACTAGCAAAAGGAAAAAAACTTTACGACAAACGGGAAGATATCAAAGCAAAAGATATAGACCGAGATATGAGAAGAGAGTTAAAGTAAAATTTACAATTTTACAATTAACCTTTATCCAGAAATAACAGATGTATGAATGTTATTGTTGCAAAGTCGTACTATATAGAACGTATAAAATCAAGTGCCGCTGTAATCAAGAAAAACAATCTTACTAACGCCACTTGATTTTTTTAATGAATTACAATCAATTCTTTAGTATCCATGGCTCCATTGTCTCCCGACAATTTCACATGATATACACCTCCTGAAAAGTTTGACGTATTAATAGAAAAACCTTCTCTTCCTGCAGAACAAACGCCTTCCGCTACTTTTCTTCCGGTATTATCATAAACTTCCCAAGTAGCATTTTCTCTTATAGCTTTTCCATAAATAAAGAACACCTCATCGGTAGCCGGGTTTGGAAACATGTTTACCTTAAATCCTTGAGAAGACTCTCCCTGAACACCTGTAATCACTGGTGACCCATAACTACCAGTGCCTCTGAAATAGGCTGCCTGGTATATTTCTCTGGTAGATGGATCCTGTACAAATATAACTGCTCCCAATTTTGCTGTAGAAGGCAAATTGTGATTCCATGAATTTACCTGAATAAGACTGTCATTTGTATTCCAAGTTTTACTGATATAACTTCCTCCTGCATCAGGAAGCATTTGCCTTACGATAGAACCATATTTCACTACCCCCGATGAATCATCTTGTGTAATAACAGTATTCAAGACCACATCTTTTGCAAAACTTGTACTTCCTGTATAGGTTACTTTTGCCGCCACGGTGGCTACTCCAGGATTAAAAGACGTAGTCATACTCAAATTGAAGATAGCAGTCTCTAACGATCTAGCGTCAATGTCGTTGACCCCTATTTTAGAAGTTGGTGTACCGCCGGAATAAATATTCCCATTATAGAAATTACCATCCAGAATAGTCCAGGGAGCAGATGAAATACCATAATACAACACCCTTGAACTAGGACCTTGAGGATAAAATGCATTAAAAGGATCCTGAGCAGGAAAACTGGTATGATAATAAACGGCTGCCACATCATTTGACCTGGTATCCCGAATGGTATTTATAGTATCGTTTGCCACTGCTATCGCAGGAGTTGTAGAGCCATTTGCCGTATTATTAGTAAAATGTTCCATCATTACAACTTTGTTTCTATTTCCCACCCAAACGCTATCCAGCGCTATTCCTTCTGATCTGGCAATCGTAGAATCTGATGGTGCTCCAAAAGTAACCCGAAATCGTACCTTTTTAGTAGGATCATAATTTGCATAAGCCGACAAACCCAATTTGGCTTGTTGCCAGGAAGTATCAATCCCTGACCAGCCATCATTGGTAGATAATGTACCAGGACTTCCTGCAATACCGATATTATTATACCAATTGACTCCATCACCTTGTTTCCCTAGCGTATTCCAAGTTATACCATCGTCTACTGAAACATTTAAAACTGCCCCGGCAATCTGGGCTTGAGTAACCGTCCAAAGTTTAAGAGAGATCATTGGTTTGTTCAACTGATTAAAATTAAAACAAGGACTATTCAAACTTGATTTCTCTCCAATGTTATAAGACGTATCTGCTGAAGTCACCCAAACAGAATCGGTAATCCCTTTCCCACCGTAATACATATTAGGTTTCTTTGCTGGTAGAGGTACTGAATGCACCCAGCTTGATTTTGTACCGTCCTGCCCCCATCCGCCTGATGTGTTTTGAAAACTTACGGCATAAGGACTTGAAGAAGTTGGAGTAATGTATGGCAAAATAAATAATGGTTTTTTCAACCTATTGGTACAGCCAAGTGTCGTACTGTCTACTACCGTTACTTTATAATCTCCCGAACCAGGAAACGTATAACCTGTAGACACACTGCTAGTTTGGTAAAGGGTATCAAATGGTATATTTAACGCATTGCTAAATATCCAAGTCCTGGATTTAAAAGCTCCAAGTTCTACAATTGAAAGGGTATCAAAAACTGTCAAATCTCCCAAACATTGATATTTATAACTAAAATTTGAAGTAGGAATAGTTTGAATAATCAATAGTTTATTATTAGGAAGAATGGTGCTATTGGAGCAACCTTGATTGGTTTGAACAATCAGAGATACAGGAAAACCACCGGCGACCAAATATTTATACGTGGGATTTTGCAAATGTGAAGTATCCGCCAGCGTAGTTCCATCTCCAAAATTCCAAGAATAAGAAAGTGTGGTACCCGGAGGAACGGTAGAAGTATCTTTAAAATAAGTGAGCTTTGTTGCACAATAACCTGAATCAATTTCAAAACCAGCAACAGGCGAGGCATTTATAATAATGGTAGTATCGTGAAAATTAGAACAACCATTGGGGTCTGTATAAGAATACCTTATTGGATGGTTTCCTGTAGAAGCAGAGAAAGGTTGAAACACCGCTCCAACCAATGCCGGATCCGGTGGATTTGGAGGTACAGGGCCAAAAGTGGTTACGGATGCAGTTCCGGAAGATACGACCCCTAAGGAAGATACGACATAATTATATTGAGCAGAACCTTGAAGTGTGAAGTTAGGCTCATTGTTGCAATAGCTGTTCTTTACCAACCCCGTAATCGTAATCACAGGAGGTGGAATTAGGTAGGAAGTGAAATATTGATTTCCTACAGGGCAAGTTACTGGTTGCCCTGTAGTATAGGCATTTATATAAGCTCTGTTGTTCGTAGCCTGATACGAACTATTTGTAAAACTTACCCCTGATGTATAACCCGAAGCA
>DATHPH010000165.1:0-4837 GCA_035484095.1 Cytophagaceae bacterium
TTCTACATTGTTCACAACTTCTTCTTTAGAAACCAATTCACCTTGGAAAGCCTTATACAAAATGCTTTGAGGGAGCTTATCTAGCATTTCCTTGGTCCTGTTGTAGCGATCTTCAATTGTATAAGCTAGTGTATATAGTTCATTTAACCGCTTGACTATTTCTTGTTGTTCCTCTAGTGATGGAGTAGGTACTATAAATTCAGCAAGTTTTTGAGCATTAATATTAGACTGGCTAACGCCATCCGTTTTTACTTGATTGCACCATTCTTTTGCATATTGAGAATTTAAACAAAAAGTAAGATAATACGGGTTTAAATTTTCATTTACTTTTATTTTAATTAAATAACCTGCAAAAATAGCTGTCCTTTCACCTTTATATATAGCTGTTTTTCCAACTAACTCTGGGCTATTAGTTCTATTGAATAATACATCTCCTTCTTCTAACTTATATTTTAATATTTCAGAATTAGTAGAAGTAAATTTAAGGTTGCTCCAATCAATTCCCCCTTCTTGTATATTTCCCATTCTTAATACAGGAACATCTCCTTTTAATTCTGATTTTTGAGATGTACCATAAGTAAATTTAGATGCTAATTTTTTCAACTTTAAGGCCTGCCAAGTTACCGGTATCTTAAACTTCAAATCAGTATTTATACAATATTCGGAATCTTCTCTCCAGTCCTCAGTAAGTTTTCCACTTAACGCCATAGATAATAATGATTGTCGGAAACGTTTTAAGAGAAGAGGTATTTTATCTAAGCGTGTTTTGTAAGTGTTAATCTGATCCATCAATGCTTCGAGCTTGATTACTATTTTTTGTTGTTCAGTAATGGATGGATAATAAATAGATATTTTACCTAAATTTTTTTGGTTTATTGAAACTTGATTGACAGCTTGTCCTACTCGATTTCTAACTTCTTCTCGGAAAGAGTTTGTAAGCATATAGTAATATGCAAATTTTGGTAATATTTTCTCGTTATCAAATCGAAGTCTAAGCAGATTCATCCCATGTATCAAAACAAGTGGAGCACCTTCATAAATAGCTACTTTCCCAACATGTTCCATACTATTAATATGACTGAATGCAATATCTCCTGTTTTATATTTAAATTTTTCTATTAAAACTTTATCAAGTATTTCAATATGTTGTATTCTATTATGATCAAAACTGTTTTTTTGTATCGTTTCAATTCTTGTTACTGGAAGACCAATACCAGATTCATTCTGTTTAGTAGTCGTACCATTTATAAGGTCGATTAAACAATTTTCAAGTAGCTCAGCATTCCATCTTTCAGGCATTTCTTTTTCCATTACTTTTCTAACAATTCCATTATTTCTTTCAAATCCTCTATTACTGCCTTCAGTTCAGCGATCGCTTCGTTAGCCAATTCCTGTGGTTCTGGAAAACTATCCGCATCTTCTATATTATCGTCTTTCAACCAGGTAATATCTAGCTTATAATTACGTTCCTTAATTTCTCGGATATGAAATTTTTTAAAACGTTCGATTTCTTTTCTTTTGGCTTGACCATTTGGTTGCTTTCCGTAACAAATTTCAAATTCTTCAAAATATTTTTCGGTAAGCGGACGACCTTTTTTAGTAATGCCTTCTATATTACTACGTCCATCATATATCCATACATTTTCAGTCGGTAGACCTTTTTGGAAAAATATTACATTTGCTTTTACTCCTTGTGCATAAGGAGTAAACGTACCTCGTGGCAATCTCAAAATCGTATGTAGATTGCAGTCTTGCATTAATATCTTAAATACTTCACCTGCTTTATCCTCGAAGAGTACATTGTCTGGCAATACGATCGCAGCTCTTCCTCCTGGTTTCAATGAGCTTAAATAATGCTGCATGAAGTTCAGTTGCTTGTTACTAGTACTGATGGTGAAATCTTCACGCTCTGGCGCAGAGTTAGCACCTTTGGTGCCAAATGGAGGATTCGTTAGTATGCAGTCATATTTCTTTCCATCAAAAGGTTCTGCAATGGTATCACCAATTTTTATTTCAGTAGTAACACCATGTAGGAATAAATTCATCATCGCCAGCCTGGCAGGACGTGGCACTAATTCCTGGCCGTAGTATGTTTTTGTTTTTATACGTTTGATAACATCCCTATCCAATGCGCCACCTTTGCTATTATGCATTAGCCATTCATAGGCTGCTACCAAAAAGCCACCTGTGCCACAGCTTGGATCACAAATAGTAAAATCCGGTTTTTCGCGAGGATCAGGATTCATTACTCTGATAATCGTACGGATTAAAGGTCTTGGAGTAAAATATTGTCCGGCACCTTTTTTTCCTTCACTGGCGCTTTTTTCTAAAAGACCTTCGAAGGCTTCGCCTTTCACATCTACATCCATTCCTGACCAATCTTCTTCATCCACCAGGTTAATCAGACGTTTCAGGTTTACAGGATTATTAATACGAGGCATAGCCTGGGTAAAGATCTTCCCCAATATTCCTTTCTCTTCTCTAAGTTTACGCAGTATCTCACTATAATGATCAGTTAGACTAGTTCCTGATTCCTTTTTGAGAGAATTCCAATCGTACCCTTTAGGCACAGTCACACCTTTTTCATCTGCCATTTTTAAAAATAGGAGGTAGGTGAGCTGTTCAATGTAATCGCCATAATCTACTCCATCGTGACGAAGTGTATGACAAAAGCCCCAAAGTTTATTTACTATATCAGACATATTTATTTGATGTGCTATTTTTTATTATTCCGGATTCCATTTTGAGTAGTATAATAATCCAACTGATTATATAATGACTCACCAAGCTTTTCTGCTAAATGTTTAATTTCTTTTTTTGTAAGCGCTTTATGTAATAATCTTTCTTCGAATTGTTGTACCCTTTGTTTATTTGTTATGCCCTCGTCCATTAATACTTTATAGCTTCTCTCCTTAAATTCTATTATTAATTGTTCAGTTAACATGAAAGGTTTGATTCCTCCTTTAAGAAGCTTATTGTAAGTAAAAACAAGTTCAAAACTTGCTTCATAGCGATGATGTCCTTGGTTTTTTTTGCAATCTTCTTTCAGTTGATCTATTATTTTATTTACATTCTCACCAGAGAATTCAACTTTACCAATCCCGCTTACTATAAAAATACGGTGTCTGGGTTCCTTGAAAAGATGATTGAATTTTTGACCTACAGGAATTAATTCTTTCATTAAATCAGCCAACCAAGTATCAAGTAATGAAAAAAGTGTATTTTCATTGAACTCTAGTTTAGCCGTTTCATTTGGATCTACTATTTCTAATTCTTGTTCTAAAAGACGTAACTTTTCATCGAGACTTTTGGTTTCGTTGTGGCCCCTTTGGCCTTCTTTTGGCCCCTTTGTGGCCCCTTTAAGGTCATTTTGGCCCCTTTGTGGCCCCTTTAACTGATATGCTGTCCCCTTTCCTGTAGCACCTGTTTTAATTAAATGTGTTCCTTCTAATTCAGATAGATAACGAGATGCTGTTCGCTTGCTTACCTGGCAAATCTCTTGAACCTCTGAATTGGTAATAGCTTCGTGTTCTTTTGTATAAAGCAGAATTTGAATAAGGTGTTTGGAAAATCCTTTTTCTTCTAGAATACTTTCGACATAAAAATCTTTTCTGAATTCTACTAAGAAACCGGATGCATCATAACGGAAAGACGGATCTGGCAATTGCATTTTCCGGCATTCGTTCACCATATTTATGGTACCGCGGCCCCACATTTCTATATAGCCGCTTCGAAATAGTGCATTTGCTATATCTGGATTAAATGGTTTAGACGGATGTTTACTCTTTAAATTTTCAACAGTCCATTTATCTGGCAATTGACCTTCATTCCAAAACATGATTTTATCCTCATATACACTAATTTGAATAGGCGTTTGACCGGAATAGTCTTTATGTGCAATTGCATTTAACAGAGCCTCTCTTATGGCTGCTTGCGGGTATTCATAGGTTTCTATTCTATTTACACCGCTATAGGAGATCTCGCTCTTTATGTATCTTGAGAATAATAATTCAATAGTTCTTTCAATTTGATGAAACAAATTTCCATGTATTTCATCTTGAAATTTTAAATCATCATCGGAAGCAAAGAAACCGATTTTAATAAAAGCGCCAGAAATGTATTTTTCTGGTTCAGGATGAAAAAGAAGTATCGCTGCTCTTTTTAAATAAGTACCTTCTTTGAGGTGAAGATCTTCCAGCAATTGTTCATTACCGTCTTCCAGGATGGATGCACTAACTCGTTTGCTTAAGGTAGCTTTGTCTTTAAAAATAGCAAAAGCTTCTTTACTTAAATTTGATACTTTAACGGTAGGAACAGGCACTCCATCCCATCTTTTGCCTTGTTTTTCCAAAAGAAATTTATCTAAGGCTTGTCCTTTCAGTTCTTGTTTAGTACTTCCACTACGGTAATGATATTGTCCTTTATAACTGACAGGATAAGGGTAAGGCTCAACTATAATTTCTATATACTCTTTCGACTTTCTTTTTAGATTAACATCTACCATGATTCCCAAAGTATCCCGGACTTTATTAGGGATCTCTTCAAGTAATTTTTTTGCATCAGAAGTTCCTACTACTTGTCCTTTATCATTTATTCCTATGTAAATTTTACCGCCTTGTGCATTTGCAAAACCACATATCCATTTTAGATATTCATCTCTCCAGCTTTCCTTATATTCAATATTTTGACTTTCTTTCTTCATTAGGCAGCAATAGCTGTATTAATTTCTATTATTAATTTTAGAATTAGGTTTTTAGATTCCGTAGATAAGTTCTTTAGCATATACAGGTTTATGTATGATCATATTTTTGAGGACAATTTCATAGATATTTTTCTT
>DATHPH010000166.1:0-24078 GCA_035484095.1 Cytophagaceae bacterium
CCAAACTTTTTATCTTAGAAATCCGAATCCCTGCTTCCGGCACAATTTCATACAATGTAACAGTAGGACCAATCGTTGCTTTAATACTCGCGATCCCAATGCTGTAATTCCGAAGAGTTTCTACAATCCTGTCTTTATTCGCTTCGAGTTCTTCTTTTGTAACATTTCCAGCTTTATGTGTATCGTACTCGTTTAATAATTCTAACGTGGGATATTTATAGTGGGGCAGATCCAACGTAGGATCGTA
This sequence comes from Cytophagaceae bacterium, assembly GCA_035484095.1. Taxonomy (GTDB): domain Bacteria; phylum Bacteroidota; class Bacteroidia; order Cytophagales; family Cytophagaceae; genus JANYCO01. The sequence continues at coordinate 248 of DATHPH010000166.1, forward strand.
ATTTTCCAATGGACCTTCATGATTTTTTTCAACATCCTCTTCGTTTGGCTCTACGAATTTATCGTTGACAACAATCGTATTTGTTTCTGAAAGTCGCAATTCATCCTTTACAAGAGGGGTAATTTCTTCCGGAACATCTTCTATCTGTAATTCCAGCTCTTTCTTCACTGCCTTTTTATTGCCCTTATCAACAACTTTCACTTCCCATAACTCCTCTTCCGCTACGTCGTCAGTATCCTCTTCCTCGTCTATAATTTCATCTTCCTGCAATTCTTCTAAAATAGCTTCCTCCTCTATATCAGATAAAACTTCCGGAATAGATTCTATCTCAATATTTTTTTCATTCCCGGGTTTAATAATTTTGAAAGTGGTAATATTAAAAAAGAAAACAACGAAACCGATGGCCAATAAAATTACTAACAAAGGTGTAGCCCATCCAATCAATGCATCGGAAAAGGAGGCTACCACATAACCGATTCCACCACTCAAGAAAGATAGATTGGCCTCTCCATCTGCTTTTAATACAATATAACCTAATGCAAAACTTATCCAGAGAATAAGAAATAGATTGGTCTTGATTGTAACAGGTAAATTCATTAAATCTTTTTCGAATACTATTCTGACTCCAAAAAGAAAAACGATTGGTACAAACAAAAAAGAGGCTAACCCAAACCATTTGAAAATAAAAAAATAAGCGAGTATAGCACCACTCAAACCCAACCAATTTTGTGCTTCTTTCCCTGAATCTAAAATACTGGTTCCAAAGAAAGACTCTACTACGCTTTGATCGTCTGCCCCGGTAAATAGGTAGGATAGGAAGGACAAGCACATACACAAAGAGAAAATTAAAACAAAAAATCCAGCTACAAGCTGAAACCTTCTATCTTTTACAAACTGAAAATTTAAGATCGGTTTCCGCGGTTCTTTTTCCACTTCAACCTTTTCTCCTTTACGTCTGTTTTTCTTTTCCGGAGTATCTTTAGGCTTTTTATAGGTGTTTTCTGCCATAGTAATATAGTAACGCAAAGTTACACGACTTTGGCAGATTTAAAAATAGGGGAAAGATGGAAAGATGTATAGAAGGCCATTTTTGGTACAATATTAAAACTTCTTTTGAAATTCAGAATATCTAATCTTTCTCTTTCTTTCACTGTGCTCTGAGGGGGACTCGAACCCCCACACCTTGCGGAATACGCCCCTCAAACGTACATGTCTACCAATTTCACCATCAGAGCATTTTGGTAATTTAAAGTTACTAAAACATTCTCCTATTTAAAATATTTTCAAAAATAAGATTTAGATTTTTTCTTCAGCGTTACCTTTGCTCGCTCGCAGCGACCACCTACCGGAGGATTGTATTTACTTACACTCACCTCTACAGAAACCACATTGCCATGTGTTTCAAAAATTCTTTCAATGATGTTGGCGGCAAGTGTTTCTAAAAGTTTTGAAGGCGTTTTCATTTCTTCTCTGGCACATTGATAAAGTTTTTCATAGTTTACAGTCTTCCCCAAATCTTCAATACCTTGTTGAAAAATATAATCAAAAAGTATTTTTATATCTACTGAAAAACGGTTTCCTATTTTCTGCTCTTGTTCATACACTCCATGATAAGCATAAAACTCCAACCCTTCCAATACAATTTCTGCTTCCATTATCCTATGGTATCAAAAAATGAACCACCTTCTTTTTTTGTTTCTTTTATTTCCTCCGTTGAACGTGAGACATTCACATTTGTAGCAGGTTCCGAAGGTTTTAGCAGAACTTCCGTATTGGTTATTTCTAAATTCTTAATGGGATTATGGTTGTTAATGTTCCTTATCTCTTTTAGTTTAAGATCAAAAGAAGTACGACTTGTTTTCTGTTCGGATTTCAAAACTTTATCAAGCGTATCTTTAACATAATTCTTGATTTCATCGAGCAGATATTCTTTTTGTGAATCAATATAATTGTATTCCTTTTCAATGTTTTTAGCCTCAATCTGAAGATCGTCCAAAATATTTTTCACTTCAATCTCCGCGTCTTCAATCATTGCCCGGGCTTTGCTTCTGGCTTCATTCAACAACCCTTCGGCATTCATCTGTGCTTCTCGAATATGCAACTCTGCTGCTTTGTTGGATTGTTCTATGATATTAGAACTGGTATCTTCTGCCGTTTTTAAGGTCCGAAAAAGAGTCGCCTCAACTTCACGCATTCTGGATACTTCTTTCTCAAGAAATTCTATCTTTCTCTGATGTTCCCTGTTTTCTTCCTGAACTTTTTCCCATTCCTGAGAAAGGGATTGCAAAAAGGCATCCACCTCTTCTTTTTCATAACCCCTAAAAGCTTTTTCAAACTCTTTTTTCCTTATTTCAATCGGTGATATTTTCATTTATTTTTCCGATAAATAATTTGTTTAATTATTAAACTCTATGTTCCAAACAGAAATACTCCTGTCGTCACTGGCAGCTACCAAAACATCGTTATAATCGCTCCAGAATAATTTATTTACGGAAGTGCCATGCCCGACATGACGGGCCTTGTCAATTACTTTCAACAACCGGAATTGCTCTGCGTCCCATATTTTAATAGATTTATCCAAACTACAGGTTGCAAAATGTTTTCCATCTGGACTAAACGCAATATGATTGATGGCAAACAAATGCGCTACAATTTTTTCCTTTATCTTAAAATCATTTTGCACGTCCCATATAGTAAGATGTGCATCCCGGCTTCCGCTTAATAAGTATTTTCCGTCTGGAGAAAATGCCACCGTAAACACAGAATTTTTATGCGCTTCAAACTCGTATACCATTTTCAACGAAGCTACCTCTAAAATCCTGATAGAATTATCACTAAAAGCAAGTGCCATAAAATTTCCATCCGGCGACAACGCAATACTTCTTATGCTTTGGTCGGACAATTTTATTTTATTTAAAGTAGTAAGATCCTTTGCGGATAAAACTACCAAAAAGCCATTACCCGTAGCCACGATTATTTTATCCTCTATCACCTCAATATCAAACAGGTAAGAATCCGTAATGGCAGCAGAATAAAGTTCTTTCTTACTTCCCACATCAATCAAATGGATTCCTCGGAAATTATGTCCTACCAGTAATTGATGCTCCAAGGGAAGATATTTCAACGCATATACAGAATTCTCTACTTTTGCTATCAACGTTCCATTTTCAGGATTTTTCAGGTCCCAAAGTACTACCATTCCATCTCCGGCCGCAGAAAAAAAGAAATTTTCCTCTTTCCCTTTTTCCAATGCATAAATGCAGTCCCTATGACCCGTAAGGGAGGTTATTTTTTCTACTTTTACCAACGACACGAACGTGATATTTATCATAAAATTAAGCATTTATAGCTTAAAAGCCGATTAAGTTATACACAACCTAATTTACTAAACAATCGTTTATTTTTCAAATATTTACGCAAATGGACCTAGAATTGAGACTGCTCTGGTAAAACCATGACTAAAATAGTGCGCTTTCGGATTTAACAGGAATTTATAAATTGCAAAAAACTATCGAAATGGAAAAACGAAACATTCTTGCCTTCCTATTGCTTTTACCCTTTTTAACATTCGGCCAAGCGAGTTCGATCTATAAAGTAGGGGATAAGGTGGAAAATTTTACGCTTACAAATGTAGTAGATGGATCAAAGGTTTCTTTAAGTGGACTGAGCTCCACGAAGGCCGTTGTGCTGGTCTTTACTAGTCATGAATGTCCTTATACTAAAATATACGAACAACGGGTCAAAGATTTCGTTCAGGAATACAATCAAAAGGGTGTCCTTTTCTTATTGATAAATTCCAACAATCCTGTGTCTAATCCGGAAGAGTCCCCGGAAGAAATGGCAAAGGCTGCCAAAGAAAGAGGCTACAAATCTCCTTATCTTTCCGATGCGTCACAAATTGTATGCAAGCAATATGGAGCATCGAAAACACCTGAAATATTTGTGCTAAAAAATCAAAGTAACGGTTTCGTAGTTAAATATAAGGGAGCTATTGACGATAATCCTCAAAATGCTACCGATGTAACTGCTCATTATCTTAAAGATGCATTGGATGCCATTCTCAACAATCAACCTGTTAAAATAACAGAAAAAAGGGCTTCAGGATGTATGATTCATCAATAAAAGAATGTGTGTATTTTATCCTACTACAATTAGTACAGATTTTATTCCGCTAAGATCAAGGGATAGATTACCTCTTTGGTGCGATGGTACTTATTCCCCTGTTTGCAATTAATGGATTACGACGGAGAATTGCTTCGACTCTTTTAAACTATCGTAATTTAGTTGCCTCTCCTTTTTCACAACAGTTTTAGCGTTTATACCGGGTGATTTTTGAATAATTGGTATGTTATAATATCACCCACTATACTTCTTAAAGAATTTTTCCGACTCCTTGATCATCCTAAGGCAATAGAAATACCCATCCTGCTTTGCTTCATACTATTTTTTAGTTACTTTATATTTCATCAATTGATTCTTAAAAAAACAATTTGTATGATTCTCAAAACAATTAAAAGTTTTCGCTGTGCAATACGAGGATTCGGTAAAGTAATGCGTTACGAAAACAATGCAAAAATTCATTTAATTGCCACTCTCGTCGTGCTGATTTTCGGATTTTATTTTCGAATTTCTTTTCGCGATTGGTGTCTGCTTTTGATTGCGGTAACACTGGTATGGGTTTCTGAAACGCTCAATACCGCAATTGAGAAATTAGTGGATCTGCTTTCTCCCGATTACAATGAAAAAGCAGGGAATATCAAAGACATTGCAGCAGGTGCAGTATTGATCGCCAGCATAGGTGCTTTGATAATTGGTATAATAGTATTCGATCATTACTTATTCCATAATTTTGCAAAATGATCCTTGCTACTTTTAATAACAACAAAAAGGGAGTCTATTGAATTTAACTTCAAGGAACGGATAGCACGTTCCCTATTTGAACTGAGAAATTGAATAGATTTATTTTACAGATACGTAAACTACTTTTTTCGTTTCAAAAAATTCTTCCTTAAAAAAATCATTTAATTCATAAATACGATATTTCTTCCCATATTCGGCCATTTCTTCTTCAAGGTTGCCTCCTTTAAGGTATAAAATACCATTTTCTAAAGAATTAAATCCACCTTTTAAAAATTTCCGTTTTACCCATTCATAAAAAGAAGCAAATCGTGTAACCGCTCGGCTTACGACAAAGTCCACTTTAATGTCCACTTGTTCTACTCTGGCATTTAATGCCTTTACATTTTTCAATTCCAATCCGGCCGCTACTTCTTCTACCACTTTTATTTTTTTCCCTATCGAATCAACCAATGTAAACTGACAATCGGGAAATAATACTGCCAACGGAATTCCCGGAAACCCACCACCGGTGCCTACGTCTAATATTTCCGTTCCCGATTTAAACGAACACACTTTTGCGATTCCTAACGAATGAAGGATATGCTTTTCATATAGGGAATCGATATCTTTCCTTGAAATGACATTGATTTTTTCATTCCATTCTTGATATAGAATACCCATTTTCTCAAACTGAGAAATTTGCTGGCTTGTGATTTCCGGAAAATATTTCCTGATTAGTTGCACTACAAAAATTAAATAGCGTCTTTCTTATTTTTGACAAGGTCATACAGCAATTCGCGGGCACGGTGCAATTGTGCTTTTACTGTACCCAAAGGAACCTTCATTTCTTCCGCTATTTCCTCGTAAGATAGTTCTTGAAAGTATCTTAACCTGACAAGTACCTGGTATTTCGCTGGTAATTTGGTTACGATGTTTTGAATAATTTCAATCTTCTCCCCTTTTATAGCTTCTTCCTGAGGATCCGGATTAAAATCTTTTATGTCAATATCAACGCTGTCTCCGTTATCGTCTTTATAAGAATTACTGATACTCATCGTATCAAGTTTCTTTTTCCGTATAAAATCAATACAATTATTGGTAGCAATTCGGAAAAGCCAAGTACTAAAGGTAAAATCCGGATTGAATTTTTTAAGATTCCGGAATGCCTTCGCAAATGCTTCAATGGTAAGATCTTCAGCATCGTCTACATTACGAACCATCTTCAGGATCATGTGGTAAACAGGCTTTTTATACCTTTGCATGAGTTCTGCAAAAGCCTTTTCATCAGATTGTTTGGCCCGCTCTACAAGCAAAAAATCTTTTTTGGCCTTTTCTGAAAATTCCTTATCTAACTCCATTTAATTTTTTTATAAAGCACTAAAGAAAGCGTAATTAACAGATAATTAAAAATATATACAACATCGAGTGGAAATAGTAACCACCACCATTTATAATTATCGCCTAATTTTTTTGCAATTAATACAAAAATAACCACAAATACCAAACTGCGAATCATTAAAAAGAAGAAAGCGGCTTTATAATCCTGACAAAAAACAATCCCTGCAAATACATAAAAAAATACGTGCGAAAAAATTTCTAACCCAAGCAACGCCTGGTGCCTCCATTTGTACTTTACTCCAACGGATAAATGTCTTCTTTTTTGTCGTAACCATGAAAAATAATTTTCTTTTGGAATGGAAATCATTTGTCCATTTTTGTGCATACAACAAGCGGTATTTGTGCTTTTGCCTACTTCTCCGATAAAAAGATCATCGTCTCCTCCAGTAATATTTATATGCGTTTTAAATCCTTGATTCTTTTTAAACAAGGACTTTTTATACATCAAATTTCTCCCCACACCCATATAAGGAAAGCCGGACAAGGCAAATGAAAAATAATGAACAGCTGTCATAAGTGTCTCGTACCTTATCAGCATATTTAAAAAACCGCTTCTATATTCATAAGGCGAATATCCTAAGACAATTTCAATTTTACTGCTATTCAAAAAAGAAGCCATTTCTGCTATCCAATATTCAGAAGATGGGATACAATCGGCATCTGTAATTAAAAGGGTGTCAAATTCAGAAACCTCGATAGCTTTGGTTAGAGCATTTTTTTTAAAATTTTCATTTGCCTTCTTTTCTTCAATCCTGATAATACGGAAACGGGTTTCTGCCTGATATTTATCCTTGAAATAAGCAAAACTGCCATCCGTCGATCGGTCGTCTACCAAAAGAAGCTCAAAATTTTTATACCGTTGACCAAGGATGGCCGGAATAAGCCTTTTTAAATTTTCCAACTCATTATGGGCGCAAACCAAAACAGATACAGGAACAGATGGAACGTTGTCTAAATCCTTCGCATCAACTATTTTCACTCCTAAAATTCTTATATAAAAGAAAAAAAAGTAAAACAATTGGATAGTAGTTACTCCGAGCAGTATGTAAAGTGGTAAAGACAATAGTATTAATTTTCTCGAAAATACCCAATCTATATCACAAGAAAAAGCCTATTTTTGTTTTCTATGTTTTTCAAACTCCTACACAAAGATCTCCAAAGTAAGGCACGCGCCGGTGAGATTCACACCGGTCATGGAATCATCGAAACTCCGATCTTTATGCCGGTGGGTACAGCAGGTTCGGTAAAAGCTTTGCACCAACCTGAACTTCATGAGGATGTCAAGGCACAGATCATTCTTGGCAACACCTATCATTTATACCTTCGCCCAGGATTGGAGACGTTGGAACGAGCGGGAGGCTTGCATAAATTCAATGGCTGGCATAGCCCCATTCTTACCGACAGCGGTGGTTATCAGGTATATTCACTTTCTGACAGAAGAAAAATTCAGGAGGAAGGTGCTACTTTCAGTTCCCATATCGATGGTTCCAAACATCTTTTCACACCTGAAAACGTAATGGATATTCAACGTACGATTGGTGCGGATATTATCATGGCCTTTGATGAATGTACTCCTTATCCTTGCGAATACCGCTATGCCAAAAATTCTATGGAGATGACACATCGATGGCTAAAACGATGTTGTACACAATTTGACAATACAGAATCCAAATATGGTTACCCTCAATACCTCTTCCCAATTGTACAAGGCAGTGTTTATAAGGATCTGCGGCAACAATCTGCCGAATTTATTGCTTCTATGAATCGGGAAGGAAATGCCATTGGTGGGTTGTCTGTGGGCGAACCGGCAGAAGAAATGTATGCCATGACGGAAGTAGTGACCGCTATTCTACCGGAGGAAAAACCACGCTACCTGATGGGAGTAGGAACACCGGTCAACTTACTTGAATGCATCGCTCTGGGCATTGATATGTTTGATTGTGTAATGCCTACAAGGAATGCGCGGAATGGTATGCTCTTCACCACACAAGGAATTATAAATATTAAAAATGAAAAATGGAAGAATGATTTTTCTGCTATCGACCCAGAGCTTCCTTCTTTTCTGAAAGAATATTATTCGAAAGCATATCTGCGCCACCTTATTATTAGCCAGGAAATATTGGGTGCTCAAATAGCCAGCATTCAAAACCTAACCTTCTATCTCTGGCTTATGGAGCAGGCGAGAACACAGATTAAGCTTGGCACATTTAATTCCTGGAAAGAGAAAATGGTTAAGCAGGTTTCGCAGCGACTATAGAGATTTTATTAATTTTGATATACCAATGAAGCTACTTGACAAATACATACTGAAAAAATTTCTGGTCTCTTTTTTCTTTGTAGTAATTTTACTGGTCACCGTTATTGTTGTCATAGATATTACAGAACGATTGGATGACTTTATGTCAAGTGGTTCAAGTTTTAAATCTGTAATAGTGGACTATTACCTAAACTTCGTCCCATACATTGCCAATATGTTGAGTCCGATTACCGTATTTATTGCAACGGTTTTCGTAACCGCCCGATTGGCTGCTCATACTGAAATCATTGCCATACTAAGCAGTGGAGTAAGTTTTAAACGACTCCTTTTTCCCTATTTTATTGGTTCTCTTATGATAGGAATCGGAACATTCTTTTTAATTGGCTGGGTGATTCCAAAAGCAAACAAAGCCCGTGTTGATTTTGAAAAACGTTACTTTGAAGGAGAATATTTTTTTGAAGGAAGAAATGTTCATTTAAAGATAGCTCCTGAGACTTATGTCTACTTAGAAAGTTACAACAGTAGCATTAATATCGGCTACCAGTTTACACTGGAAACAATTCGCAACAATCAGATGGTTTATAAACTCAAAACGGATAAAATTGTTTGGGACACCACCTTGAAGGCATGGCATTTGGACAATTATTCCGAGCGCACTATTATTAAGGGTGTAGAATCGTATAAAGAAGGGTACAATAAAAATTTAAAAATTAATTTAACCGCCAAAGATTTTGGAAACAACTATATGTTACAGTCTACTTATACGCTTCCAAAGCTTATAAAATATGTACACGAGCTCAGAGAAAAAGGAGCAGAAAATATAAATGTCTATCTGGTAGAAATGTATGAACGATTTACCTACCCCTTTTCGATCATTATTCTTACAATGATCGGTGTAGTAGTCTCTGCCCGAAAATCAAGGGAAGGAACTGGTTTTCAAATAGCTTTTGGCTTCATTCTGGCTGCAATTTATATCCTGATGGTCATTGTAAGCCGAAATTTTGCAAATGTAGGCGATATTAGTCCATTGATTGCTTCTTGGATTCCTAATGTAGTATTTTCCCTAATTGGGTTTCAAATGTACCGAAACGTACCCAAATAGTTAAAAAAAGATAAAAAGAGAGGAATGATTATTGTATAAAAAAGATTAATAAACTACTTTTGGGTCTACATTTTAGAAATGAAAAATATAGTTGCAAATAATATTGATTTCTTATCTTTCAACACCACTCGCTTGAAAAATAAATTCTCTTTTTCTCCCAGGCCTTAGGCCTCAGCGTTATCGTTTTGCCTATGTGGCAGAATTCTACAGATACGTCTTCCAATAACAATTCATTAATTATTGAACCAAATATTAATTTTCTTTTAATCGCCTTAACTGAAAATGTCTGAGATAAGTGTACAAATTGCCGGTAAACAACATTTGCATTTAGCAGAAACTATATGCAAAGAAATGGAAGAAAGCGCCAAAGTGCGTGGAACCGGAATCGCCAAACGAGACCCTAATTATATCTGTAAAAAGATGGAAGAGGGGAAAGCTATTATTGCCGTCACAAAAGATGGGAAATTTGCAGGCTTTTGTTATATCGAAACATGGGGTCATGGAAATTATGTCTCCAATTCGGGACTTATTGTAGTGCCCGAATTCCGTAAATACGGATTGGCTACTAAAATAAAACACAAAGCTTTTGAATTGACTCGTTCCAAATACCCGGAAGCCAAACTCTTTGGACTTACAACCAGTGCTGCGGTGATGAAAATCAATGCTGAATTGGGGTATCGTGCTGTTACATTCGGCGAACTGACAGATGACGAAGAATTTTGGAAAGGTTGTCAAGGTTGTGTCAACTACCCAATCCTTGAAAGTAAGGATAAAAAAATGTGTTTCTGTACCGGAATGTTATACGATCCAAAAGAAAAAGAAGAAGAGCGATGGGATTTTATTAAAAAATCCAAGTTATACGAAAGCTGGCAACAGTTGAAGACGCATAAATTTTTCAACATGTTTCATAACAAGAAAAAGGATAGTTTGAAAATAATGATGTCTTAATTTGACTTTACAGAACTTAAAAATTAAAGAAATAGTATAATGAAAAAGAAACTTGTTTTAGCATTTAGCGGTGGTCTTGATACTACTTACTGTTTGAAATACCTTACAGAAGACAGAGGATTTGATGTAGATACAGTTATTGTAGATACAGGAGGATTTAGTAAAGAAGAGCTGGAAGACATTGAAAGAAAGGCTTACGAACTTGGCGTAACCAAACACACTTGTATAGATCAGATAAGCAATTATTACCAGAACTGTATCAAATACATGATATTTGGGAATGTCTTAAAAAACAATACTTACCCACTTTCTGTTTCTGCCGAAAGAATGTTTCAGGCATTGGCCATAGCCGAATATGCAAAGTCGGTGAACGCAGATGCTGTAGCACATGGCTCTACAGGTGCCGGGAACGATCAGGTACGTTTTGATATGGTATTTCATATTCTGATTCCAGGAATTGAAATTATCACTCCAATACGGGACAATAAGCTTTCACGTGAAGCGGAAATAGAATACCTGAAAGCAAAAGGCGTAGAACGTGATTGGACAAAAGCAGCTTACTCCATCAACAAAGGAATCTGGGGAACCTCGGTTGGCGGCAAAGAAACACTTACCCCGGACGGTTACCTTCCCGAAACAGCTTGGCCTACACAAGTTACCAAACACCATCCGGAAGAAATTTCACTTGATTTTGAAAACGGAGAATTTGTAGGTATTAACGGAACCAAAGCCGCAGATCCTGTTGGAGCAATTCTATGGTTAAAAGAAATTGCCGGTCCTTTTGGCATAGGCCGTGACATTCATGTAGGTGATACTATCATTGGTATCAAAGGACGTGTTGGCTTCGAAGCTCCTGCTCCGCTTATTATTATCAAAGCACATCATTTGTTGGAAAAACACACGCTTACCAAATGGCAAATGTATTGGAAAGATCAACTCGCCAACTGGTACGGAACACTGCTGCACGAAGGACAATACCTGGAACCTGTTATGCGAAACATAGAAACATTTCTTGCTGACAGCCAAAAAAGTGTAACCGGATCGGTAAGAGTACAACTTGCTCCTTATCATTTCTATTTACTTGGCATTCACTCACCGTACGATATGATGTCTTCTAAATTCGGCACGTATGGAGAAATGAACAATGCCTGGAGCGGAGACGATGTAAGGGGCTTCTCCAAAATCCTCGCAAATCAGGCAATGTTTCATGGATTGGTGAATCAAGAGAATAAATAAAATATAAGGTTTATATGAAAATACAAATAAATGATGTTAGTCGCATCATTTATTTGTATTAAAACAGTTTTCCCAAACTGAGATTTCAAAACAGAAACAACAAAACGTACCACCCGAATATACCGTAAATAATTTAATCAAAGGGTTTACATCTGGATAGGGATAGAGTATTTAAGATAACAAGTATGATAAAAGTCGGCATCGTAGGAAGCGCAGGATACACAGGAGGAGAGTTAATTCGGTTGTTAATATTCCATCCGGAAGTGACCATTGTTTTTGCCCATAGCAACAGCAATTCCGGCAATCCCGTTTCTCAGGTACATACCGATTTGTTTGGGGTAACGGATTTGAAATTTTCCGACACCCTTTCCAACAACATTGATGTATTGTTTATGTGTGTGGGCCATGGAGATGCTGTAAAATTCATAGACAGCAATACCGATTATTTTAAAGATTCTATGTTCAAAATAATCGATTTGAGTCAGGATTTTCGAATTCATGAAAAAAACAAAACCTATTCTTCCGTTCTTAATACTCAAGAATTTGTTTACGGTCTTGCCGAATTACAGAAAGAAAAAGTAAAAAAAGCAAAATACATTGCAAACCCTGGATGTTTTGCTACGTGTATCCAGCTTGGGTTGTATCCACTTGCCGCAAAAGGATTGATCAAAGACGAAATACACATTTCCGGAATTACAGGTTCTACCGGTGCAGGCCAAGGTCTTTCTCCAACATCTCATTTTAGCTGGAGAAATAATAATTTTTCCATTTACAAAGCCTTTACACACCAACATCTGAAAGAAATTACCCAAAGCCTGAAACAACTTCAACCTTCGTTGGACAAAGCAATTAACTTCATTCCTTTCCGTGGCGATTTTACACGGGGAATTTATGCAACACTATATACTACCTACGACGGGACGATTGAAGAGGCCTATAAACTATACGAAGACTATTATGCAGGACATCCTTTCACGCACGTTTCCAAAGTAAACCCTGATTTGAAACAAGTAGTCAATACAAACAATACAATCGTTTATCTGGAAAAACATGACAATAAACTATTAATTGTAAGTATGAACGATAATTTATTAAAAGGTGCCTCGGGACAAGCTGTTCAAAATATGAACCTGATGTTTGGGTTGGAAGAAACTACCGGATTAAAATTGAAAGCCGCTTCCTTTTAATTAGAATTACCCATTTATAATTTAAATTATAATACTATGAAACCATTCGATGTATACCCTCTTATCAATGTTGAGCCTGTAAAAGCTCAAGGTTCTTATCTTTGGGATAAAAACGGAATCAAATACCTGGATCTTTATGGCGGTCATGCGGTGATATCGATTGGACATACACACCCACATTATGTAAAAAGAATTACAGAACAATTGAATAAAATTGCGTTCTATTCTAATTATGTTATCATTTCATTGCAGGAAGAGCTGGCCAAACTTTTAGGAGAGGTTTCAGGAAAAACGGATTACCAACTTTTCCTTTGTAATTCAGGTGCTGAAGCCAATGAAAATGCCTTAAAACTTGCCTCTTTCCACAACGGAAAGAAAAAAATAATCGCATTCAAAAGAGGCTTTCATGGTAGAACTTCTTTGGCTGTTGCCGCTACTGACAACACTTCCATTGTGGCTCCTGTAAATCAAACAGACAATATTGTGTTTCTTCCATTCAACGATGAACAAGCATTGGAAGAAGCATTCAAAGAATATGAAAATGAAATTTCTTCTGTCATCGTTGAAGGAATTCAAGGTGTAGGTGGAATTTACGTTGCCTCAGAATCTTTTCTTAAAAAGATCCGCTCCTTATGTGACCAACATAATGCCGTTTATATTGCCGACTCTGTACAATGTGGATACGGACGTAGTGGCAAGTTCTATTCACATGATTTTGCCGGAGTAAATGCTGACATTTATACCATGGCCAAAGGAATGGGCAATGGATTCCCAATTGGCGGAATTTCGATAGCACCTTCTATCAAACCTAAGCATGGCATGCTTGGTACTACTTTTGGCGGAAATCATCTGGCCTGTGCCGCTGCTCTGGCAGTGCTGGAAGTAATGAAAGAAGAAAAAGTAATGGAAAATTCCAATTATCTGGGGAGTTACTTAATGGGTGAATTGAAAAAAATATCGGGTGTAAAAGAAGTTCGCGGACGTGGATTGATGATTGGAATAGAATTAGAATTCCCTTGTGCAGATGTGCGTAATAGTTTAATCTTTGACCACAAAATATTTACTGGCTCTTCTTCCGATAAAAATACAATGCGACTTTTGTCAGCACTGAATTTACAGAAACAAGAAGCTGATTTCTTTTTGAATGCCTTTAAAGAAGTAATGAGCAAAATGCTTGTTAAATAATCCTTTCCGGAATCAGGATTTGCCGGATTTTGGAATGTCCGGAATTTATTTCTATTGGTACATTAAATTCAATTTGATAATATAAAAATTGAATTTAATGTACCAATAGAAGCACTTTTTATTTTATAGCTTAGAACTATTTTTTGATTCATGACACGTAATCATTTAATTGATATCGAGTCGAGAAAAGATGAGGCGATTTTGTGGTGGAAGACAGATTAATCATTGACTCAAAAGCTTTTATTAATCTCAACCAAACTCACTTGATGCCACCTAAGAATTAAGTGATTGCGTACAATTTTGAAAAAAGTCTCTACCCAATTTCGAAAACAATGCTCTTCAAGACAAATTAATATCCAACTTAGGATGCAATTCTGACAAGGGAAAATCTCCATCCAAAAATCAAGCGAGAATAAATAATGGTAAAGAATAGATAATATTGTAAATTCAGATCATTGTATTAATTTAGATTTGAGAATGAACAAACAAATATATTCATGCTCAATCCCAGTAAATTCTGTTCAAGATATTATATAATTTACAATGAGAAATTTCACCACCGTCACCGATGTAGTCGACCTCAACGCACTATTGCAAGATGCCATAGCCTTAAAGAAAAATCCTTATGCCTTCAAAACTTTAGGTGCCAATAAAACATTGGGATTAATATTCTTAAACCCAAGTCTCCGTACACGTTTAAGTACGCAAAAAGCCGCACTGAACCTGGGTATGAACGTCATGGTCATGAACATGGACAAAGAAGGCTGGGCGCTCGAAACAGAAGACGGCATTGTGATGAATCAAAACACGGTAGAACATATCAAAGAAGCAGCAGCGGTGATGGGCCAATACTGTGATATTATTGGCGTTCGTTCGTTCCCTAAACTATTGGATCAGGAAGAAGATTATTCAGGTGATTTTTTTAAGAAATTTATTAAATACTCTGGTGTGCCAATCGTAAGTCTTGAAAGCTCTATTCTACATCCACTGCAATCTTTTGCCGATGTATTGACTATCGAAGAAACGAAGAAAACAGCAAGACCAAAGGTAGTACTTACCTGGGCACCTCATATCAAAGCATTGCCACAAGCCGTACCCAATTCTTTTGCAGAATGGATGAATGTGTACGATGTAGATTTTACGATTACACATCCAAAAGGATATGACCTGGCGGAAAAATTTAGTGGTAAAGCAAAAATTGAATACAATCAAGATAAGGCACTCGAAGGTGCTGATTATATTTATGTAAAAAACTGGTCGTCATACGAAGATTACGGAAAGGTACTTTCCATGGATAGCAACTGGATGATGACAAATGATAAATTAAAAAATACGAACAACGGAAAGGTAATGCACTGTCTTCCGGTACGTCGTGGCATCGAATTGGCAGATGAAATTCTGGACGGGCCAAACTCATTGGTAATTCAGGAAGCCGGCAATCGTCTATGGAGTGCTCAAGCGGTGTTGAAGAAAATATTGGAATCGAATTTTTAACGAAACATGAAGGCACAAAGACGCGAAGCGTTTTTATACTTTCGTATTTTTGAGGTTGAATTGAAAGATGGAAAAATTATACGTAATTAAAATTGGGGGAAATATTATAGAAGATGCAAAGGTCCTTGATGATTTTCTGTGCAACTTTGCCTCTTTAAATTGTTATAAAGTTTTAATTCATGGAGGAGGAAAGAATGCTACACAATTCGCTAATGATATTGGAATTGAAGCGCAATTTGTGGAAGGAAGAAGAATAACAGATGAGAAAATGCTGAGAATTGTACAGCAAATATATACGAGCCTCAATCAAGAAATTATAATAAAATTATTTAATCTCGGCTGTAAAGCGACTGGGATAACCGGAAAAGATGGCAAAATCATCAATGCCGTTAAAAGAGCTCCATTGAACGGGATAGATTATGGGTTTGTTGGAGATATAAGGGAAGTAAACGGTGAATTCTTATCGGATATAATTATTAAAGATCAATCAATTCCTGTTTTATCCCCTATTGTTTATGATATCCAGACAAAAAAAGTACTGAATACCAATGCAGATACTATTGCCTATAATGTTGCAAAATCACTTATATCAAAATTTGAAGTCCATCTTATTTATTGTTTTGAATTAAAAGGTGTACTCGAAAATTTCGAAGATAAAAATTCCGTTATTTCAGAAATTACTCCTGCAAAATATTCCGAACTGAAAGAAAAAGGAATTATATCCAAAGGTATGATTCCTAAGATGGACAATTCTTTTGATGCTATCCATTCAGGTGTTACTTCTGTCAGAATTTGTCACGCAGATGATTTAGTTGATATTATAAATAAAGAAGAATTAAAAGGTACAAAATTGCATAAATAGCTATAGGAACTAAAATCTACTATCAAAACTCTTTTTTACCTTCAATTATTTATTTACCTTTGCCCCATGCAAACCAACAAGGCATATATACTTTTTAGCCCCATTACTACTACTCCCTGCGGGGTTCGGTAATCATTTGAGCTATTTGCTCATTCTCCCTTTATTTATCCTACTATAATATTAGTCAAATTCCCATACTTTATTTAATTTCAAAGGTCTTTTGATAGTTGAAATTCCTAAAGTTTAGAATTTGTATCGGAATTAAACTATCAGAATTTAGAACAAACATTTATGGCTGATTTAAAACTATTACAACAAGACGCATTAGAACTGCTGAGAAACTTGATTCGTACTGAATCACTAAGCAAACAAGAAGATAAAACGGCAGAAATTTTAAATAATTTTTTCATACAACATGGTATGGAAACCAAACGTTTGAAAAATAATGTATGGTCGTTCAATAAATATTACGATCCAGCCAAACCTACGATTTTATTAAACTCTCACCACGATACGGTAAAGCCGAATCCAGGATATACCAACGATCCGTTTGATCCATTTATAAAAGATGCCAAACTATACGGCCTAGGTTCTAACGATGCCGGAGGATGTCTGGTATCTTTAATTGCTACGTTCCGCCACTTCTATGAAAAGCAGAACATGAAATACAACATTTGTATAGCCGCTACTGCAGAAGAAGAAATTTCCGGTTTCGATGGATTGGAATTAGTATATCCTGAATTAGGAAAAATTGATTTCGCCATAGTAGGAGAACCTACTTTAATGGACATCGCAGTTGCAGAAAAAGGATTAATGGTTATTGATTGCGTTGCTAAAGGAAAAGCCGGACATGCCGCCCGTGAAGAAGGCGACAACGCTATCTACAAAGCCATAAAAGACATCGAATGGATTAAAAACCACAAATTCGAAAAAGTATCGCCCCATCTTGGCCCAATGAAAATGTCGGTCACAATCATCAACGCCGGATATCAACACAACGTGGTTCCTGAAAGCTGCCACTTTACCATCGACGTTCGGATAACGGAAATGTATAAAAATGAAGAGGTCTTAAAAATAATTGACGACAACATTGAATCAGAAGTAAACCCACGTTCGGTAAGATTGCGTCCTTCCTTTATTGATCCGGAACATGCACTGGTAAAAGCTGCTATTAAGTTAGGTGCAAAACCTTATGGTTCTCCCACCACCTCCGATCAGGCTTTGGTACCGGTTCCATCTGTAAAAATGGGACCTGGAAATTCTGCCCGTTCACATTCGGCGAATGAATTTATATACCTTATCGAAATCGAAGAAGGGATTGAAAAGTATATTAAGATATTGGAGGAATTAGTTTGAGTAAGCTATTGATGCAAGATACCAGGAATTGAATTAGATAAACTTTTTTATGCGTGAATTTAAAAATTATACCTATTTGAAAGTGTATCAAGTTTCCAGAGAATTGTCAATAGATATACATACGCTTCCTAAATTTGAATTATACGAAGAAGGTGGACAACTCAAACGACAAACCAAATCAATACCTTCGACTACAAAAGGCGGACAATGGAGGAGAAATTATAAAAATGATTTTATACGCTATACTCTATTTGTTCTTAAAGTAGATGATATGCTATTAATTCACTTGAAATTCTTATCCTTTACCAATTCGACAACAAATTCAGAATTGTTCAACACGTTATCCAATAAATATAAAACATCATGGAAATGTTAAATGGGTTTCTTGATGTCGTTATTCGAAAAACATTTAAGCGATAAATAGTATGAATACTGGACACAAGATTCCGGCTATTAGAATCTTGTGTCCAGCATTTGAAATCTTATAACCTAACTACTACATTAAAATGAAACTCTGGCAAAAAGACAAAGACGTAAACAAAGAAATAGAACGCTTTACCGTAGGGCGTGATCGGGAGATGGATATGTATTTGGCAGAATTTGATGTATTGGGTTCTTTGGCGCATACGCAGATGTTGGAAAGCATTGGTTTAATTCCGAAAGAAGAATTACCAATTCTGCAGAAAGAATTGAAAAATATTTACGCTGAAATTAAAGCCGGTAATTTTTCAATTGAAGACGGAGTAGAAGATATACACTCGCAAGTAGAACTTATCCTAACTAGACGACTGGGAGATATAGGAAAAAAAATTCACAGCGGACGTTCACGAAACGATCAGGTTTTATTGGATTTAAAACTTTATACCAGAAGTGCGATCGAACACACTGTACTAAATGCAAAAGAATTGTTCGACTTACTTATTCAACTTTCAGAACAATATAAAAATCATTTACTTCCGGGATATACGCATTTGCAGATTGCAATGCCTTCTTCTTTTGGTTTATGGTTTGGTGCTTACGCAGAAAGCTTGACCGATGACATGGAAATGATGTTGGCCGCTTATAAAATATCCAATAAAAATCCATTAGGTTCTGCTGCCGGGTATGGCTCCTCGTTCCCGTTGAATCGTCAGATGACCACAGAATTGTTGGGCTTTGATAGAATGAACTATAACGTGGTGTATGCTCAAATGGGTCGCGGGAAAACGGAAAAAAACGTGGCAGCCGCATTGTCTTCGTTGGCCGGCACCCTGGCCAAAATGTCGATGGACATTTGCTTATACATCAATCAGAATTTTGGATTTATTTCATTTCCAGATGAGTTAACCACAGGTTCTTCGATTATGCCACACAAAAAAAATCCCGATGTATTCGAACTGACTCGTGCGAAATGTAATAAAATTCAATCGTTGACAAATGAAATTACCTTGATGACGACCAATCTTCCTTCCGGATATCACCGTGATCTCCAGATTATCAAAGAAAGTTTTATTTCCGCGTTCAATGAGATGAACGATTGCCTCAGCATTGCCCTTTATGCCTTAAAAAATATCCGTATCAAGGAAGATATTTTGAAAGACCCTAAATATCTGTATTTGTATAGCGTTGAAGTAGTCAATACGATGGTACTGGAAGGTATTCCCTTTCGTGACGCCTATAAAAAAGTAGGTGCGTTAATTGAAGAAAACAAATTCACTGCTCCCGCCAATATCCATCATACACACGAAGGAAGCATCGGAAACC
Source organism: Cytophagaceae bacterium (assembly GCA_035484095.1). Taxonomy (GTDB): domain Bacteria; phylum Bacteroidota; class Bacteroidia; order Cytophagales; family Cytophagaceae; genus JANYCO01. The sequence goes on from DATHPH010000166.1 coordinate 19,855, forward strand.
TTATGAACAAAGAAATACAGCAAGCCATGAACAAAATCATCAATCAGTTTTATTTTGAAAGGGTTCATTTGGCTTTTGAAAAGTTGGTAAAATAATTTATTACTCGTAGCCTCTTCCATGACCTCTTTTGTTATAGAAGTAGGTTTTATGTAAATTGTAATTGTTTAATGATTACAATAAAAATGAACAATTTTATAGCAATTACTTTCGCCTTATTCTTTCCGCTATTCATATTGGCACAAGATGAAAAGGCAATTAAAAAAGGAGATTCTTATTTCAACAGCGGAAATTTTTTTTCTGCAGCAGAATCATACGAAGATGCCATCCGACTAAAAAAAGACAATCCTTATTCTCATTTCAGGCTGGCAAATTGCTACATCGCCATTTCCAAACCTTCTAAAGCATTGGAATATGCCAACAATGCGGTAAAATTAAGTCCAAAGCCGACCAGCGAAATGTTTTATACGCTAGGGTATGCACTTCAACTGGACCTTCAGTTTGACAAAGCCATTGAATATTATCGAAAATCAGATGTGGGAGGAACCAATCGAAAAATGACTTCCAAACTTATAAAAGAATGTGAATTTGGAAAACAATACAAAGCGAATCCAGTTGATGCAAAAATTACCAATGCAGGACCCATTGTTAATACCGAACACAACGAATATCTCCCTTACATCACCGCAGATCGTTCCAAATTGTTTTTTACTTCTCGCAGACCAGGGTCTACAGGAGGTAAAAAAATGGAAGATGGTTTATTACCTGAAGACATCTACTTTTGCTATAACAAAGGAGGAGCGTGGGATACCCCTCAAAATATTTCTTCTCTGAATACAGACGGACATGACGCCTGTGTAGGTATTTCGGAAGATGGACAAACTATGTTTGTATATAAAGGAACCAACGGTGGTGATTTATACATGAGTGAATTGAAAGGGAAAAACTGGGCGAAACCTGAACCACTTTCTTTTAATACAATTGGTTTTGAAAGCACCGCCTCTCTCTCTCCTGACGGGAAAACACTTTACTTCGTATATGCTTCGTCGGCCGAGGGCAACAGAGATATTTATACATGCAGCAGAACCCTTGGCGGGAATTGGTCCAAACCAAGAAGGCTGGAAATTAACACAGAATTTGACGAAGATTCCCCTTTCATCCATCCTGATGGGAAAACACTCTATTTCAGTTCGAAAGGACATAGTACCATGGGAGGATACGATATTTTTAAATGTACGAAAACCTCAGGTGGCTGGAGCACTCCGGAAAATCTTGGTTATCCCATCAATACTCCCGGAGATGAAATTTATTTTGTTTTATCCGCCGACGGTAAAGTGGGATTTTATTCCTCCGATAAAGAAGGAGGCCTTGGGAAACAAGATATTTATTCCATACGCATGCCAGTTCCGGAAAGAGAACCGGAACTTGAACTCTTAACGGGTACAGTAAAAGAAGCTACCACAGGGAAAGCTATGGAAGCTGAAATCACTGTAACAGATAATAACTCGAAAGAAGTCATCAGCAAAATAAAGTCAAATGCGGAGGACGGCAAATACCTGGTAGCATTGCCTTGTGGCAAAAATTATGGTATTGCCATTGAAAAGAAAGGGCATCTGTTTCACTCTGAAAACGTAAACCTTCCTTGTACACAAGGGTTTAAAGAAATTAAAAAAGAAATTAAATTAGTGGATGCAAAACCGGGGGCCAAAGTGGTACTACGTAACATTTTTTTTGACACAGGGAAATCAGACATTCGCCCGGAATCTGCTTCCGAACTTCAAAGATTGGTAAAATTACTCAATGAAAATCCATCCTTAAAAATAGAAATTTCAGGGCATACGGATAACATTGGAGATCCTAAAATAAACCAGGCACTTTCAGAAAATCGCGCCATCAGTGTTATGAATTTCCTCATTGCAAACGGAATAGCCAAATCAAGACTCCTTTCAAAAGGGTACGGGAGTACACAACCTATTGATAATAACGACACAGAAACAGGAAGACAAAACAACCGAAGAACTGAGTTCAAAATTTTATAATTTCTATGACAAAAAAAATAACTTTTATCCACCCTCTTTTTATTGCATTGTTCGCATGCCAGTTCCTATCAGGCTGCAACAACAAAAATTCCAATTACACTTTATATGAGAGGGAACTAAAGTTGATAGATTCCGTTCAAAAAGCTTACAACTTGTCCATCAAAGACTCTTCTACTTCAGATTTTTTTATGAAAGAAGTTCGATACCGGAAATTTGGGGTAAGCATCTACCGACTTGAAGATAAAAATAATAACTATTATTTATTTGGGATTTTAAAAAACGATACCTCGGTGCGAATTTTCCCATTGATCGATAATAGATTATTGGAACAAGAAAAACTTGCAGCTTCTGACACAAATCAATTGGATTATTTTCTGAAGGAAGTGTTGCGCATGAATGGAGATACAACCTCCAATTGGTTCGAACGACATGAATTTATTTCAGGTAAAATTCTCATCCCCATACTTGATCTCCATGAGATTCACTTAGACATGGCAGAAAAAACATTGGAAAGGTTAAAAAAGGACACCAGCCAATTACTTATAAAAGATAAGGATTGCAGACAAGTCTATATAAAAACGTATGAATTCATAATAGCCCAGCAAAAAAACAATGCACCGAAATTTTACTATAAACATCCAAAATATGATAACGGCTTAATTTACGAAATTGATTTTGCCAATAATAACGGTGATTTTAAGGTACGATACCTAAACGAAAAATGCTTTTCCAATTTTCTATATTAAAGAAAACTGATCTGAAACATAAATCACCTATTTGAGAGAAGTATATTCCAATTGCTTAGTATTGAAAAGGTAGATGTATCGGAGGTTAAAATAAACAAATAGGCTCGCCTGCATAAGAATCTTATTATTTTAATATTGTTTGTAATAACTTACATCACACATGAAAATGATTCTTCTATTTCTTGTAAAATCATCATTTTTTAATGATTTTTGCTAACTTTTGAATAAAAAGAGAGATGTTGAAGAAGGCGGATATAAATAATATTCTTGAAGATTTAAATAAACAAAGATACGGTAAGACGATTATCATTCTATGGATCGTATTTTCGTTTGTACTTTATAATCTTTTTGTATTAACACTTCTTATTCGTTTTAACCTTACCATTTTATTTGGCGGGTTTCCAAACTATGAAAATCTTGAAAACCCAACAAGTGACCAAGCCTCGGAAATATATTCCTCCGATGGAGTACTCCTTGGAAAATACTTTCGAGAAAACAGAAGCCCCGTTACATACGATGAAATATCTCCAAACGTGATTCAAGCATTAATTGCTACGGAAGATACGCGATTTCAGCAACATTCAGGAATTGATTTAAAAGGATTCTTTGCCATATTTTATTATACACTAAAAGGAGATAAACGTGGCTCTAGTACTATCACACAGCAACTTGCCAAAAATCTTTTTAAAACACGTACGGATAAAGGATTGTTTGGGTATGTTCCCGGAGTGAATGTTTTAATAGCAAAAATGAAAGAGTGGATGCTTTCCATTGAATTGGAAAAGCAATACACCAAAACAGAAATTCTCACCATGTATCTCAATACAGTAGATTTTGGGAGCAATTCCTTTGGTATTAAAACGGCGGCCAAAACTTTTTTTGATACTTCCTGTGATAGTCTTAGTGTTCCACAAGCAGCCATGCTTATAGGAGTATTGAAAGCACCAACATTGTATAGCCCTCGTTCTAATCCTGAAAATTGCTTGAACAGACGAAATACTGTTTTTGAATTAATGGTCGATGGGAAAGTTCTTTCAGAACAAAATGCAGCTAAATACAAAACTGCCCCTTTAGGTCTTCATTACAAAACAGAAGACCATAACGATGGGTACGCTACTTATTTCAGAGGAGAACTAAATAAATTTTTACTTGATTGGTGCAAAAAAAACAATAAAAATCTATATGCTGACGGATTGAAAATATACACCACCATTGATTCTCGAATGCAAAAGTATGCTGAAGAAGCGGCAGCCGAACATTTAAGTAAACTTCAGAAAAATTTCTTTGACCATTGGAAAGGAAAAAATCCATGGAGATATGAAAACAATGAAGAAATACCAAATTTTCTTGAAGATGCGATAAAGAAAACACCTACTTACAAATGGCTGGTAAATAAATTTGGCGAAGGAAATGACTCTATAAAAATATACTTAAATACTCCA
>DATHPH010000167.1:0-8722 GCA_035484095.1 Cytophagaceae bacterium
ATAGGCCCACTGGTATTTGAGGGAAGCACCCAAATACCAATGCGAAGTTGCGGCATGTTCATAGCCTATCTGATTGTACATTCGATAGTCGTAGGTCAGGTAAGTGTAGTTTTTATTAAAATTGTAATTACCCTCCCAGTATGCGTAACTCCCTTTGTTAAAAAGGTAGTCCGCACGAAGCAACATTGTCGGCGAATACCGTTGAACATCGTTTTTGACGGCTGCAGATTGAGGATCGGAAGGAAGCTGGGCATAAATGTGAGACAAGCACAAAAGTTGACAAAGAAGAAAAATGAATCGCATTCTCATTGTATTAAAGGATATAGTAACAGAAAAATACGGAATTTAATTAGCAAATGCACTTCTCGTGAAGACAAAAAAAACACGAGACTAAATGATCTCGTGTAATTTCGTAACCGAACCAATTCGGTCTGTGTTCTTCCTAAAAATTAAGAAAGAAGAGAGCTTACGAACGTTGTGGTAGCTTCTACCGGTTTAGCTGCTGGTTTTTTCTTAGCGGCTACTTTCTTTTTAGCTACTGGTTTTTTAGCAGCTACTTTCTTTTTAGCAGCTGGTTTTTTAGCGGCTGCTTTTTTTGTCGGCTTTTTTGCTGTTGCCATGTGATCCTCCTTTTTTTTAATTGTTTAAAACTAAGTTTAATTAATAAACTAAAAGCACTTCAATAATATAGTTTTTTTTTATAAGTTCCAAATATTCGGCCCGTTGCAACCATCATTTTCTCCTCAAAGAACCCTGTAGGAGAACAGGTTTTCGTGAATTCTGGTACGGTATCGGCCAGGACTTTTTCTTTGATACAAAAACAATATGCTCTGAAGTTACCATAGATAAAGGCCTTCAGAGCATATTGTTTTTATTTGTAAAAATTGTGTTGTCTGTTTTAGTTATTCCGAAATGCAATTTTCCATCGAAAAATATTTTTCAACATTTTTAAAATATTTTTTAAAAATTGACTTCAATTTGATTTCTTAATAGATCTTCCATCGTTTCACGTTGACGAATAAGCATCGCCTTGCCTTCTAAAATCATCACTTCAGCAGGTCTAAATCTTGAATTATAATTAGAACTCATGCTAAAACCATACGCTCCTGCATTACGTATACCAATTATATTACCCTCTTTTGTTTCGTCCATTTCCATATCAGTGGCAAAAGTATCTGTTTCGCATATATAGCCTACCACATCGTACATTCTTTTTGGTCCGCTAGTATTTGATACATTGAAAATACTATGGTATGCATCATACATCATGGGACGTATAAGGTGGTTTAAGCCTGTATTGACACCTACAAAAGTGCAAATTGGAGTCTCTTTCACCACATTCACTTTTGCGAAAAGAAACCCACTTTCACTCACCAAATACTTTCCTGGTTCAAACCACAGCTCAAGTTCTTTCCCATATCGTTTGCAAAAGTCACGAAAAACTTGTTTCATTTTCACGCCAAGGTCCATCAAATCCGTAACATGATCACCCTCTTTATACGCTACTTTAAATCCACTACCGAAATCCAAAAACTCTAACGTATTAAACTGTGCTGCCACTTGAAAAACAACTTCAGCAGCCTGAACAAACGCTTCCGAATTCTTAAAATCAGATCCACTATGCACATGTACACCACATACTTTTATGTTATATAGATTGACAAGAGCATAAACCTGTGACATCTGGTCTATTGAAATGCCAAATTTTGAACGTTTATGTCCGGTCATGATTTTTTTATTCCCTCCTGCATCAATATGTGGGTTGATTCTGATGCAAACAGGGTAACTGTTTCCATATTCTTTTCCGAAAACCTCCAGGAATGGAATATTATCAATGTTTACTGTAACTCCCATTAAAACCGCTTCTCTTATCTCTTCAAAATCGGTGCAATTGGGAGTAAACATGATATTGCCCGGACTAAACCCTGCCATTAGAGAAAGTTTAATCTCCTGCACCGAGACTGCGTCTGCACCTGCACCTGCCTTTCTCAAAACTTTTAAAATTGCCTGATTGGTGAGTGCTTTAGTCGCATACTTAATTTTTATATTTACTCCTTCAAATGCTTTTTTGAAGTTTTCATATTGTGAAATTATTTTGTTTGCATCGTACACATATAAAGGTGTACCATATTCAGCACAAATTTCCAGCACATTGACCCCCTGAATCTGGTATTGATTGTTTACTAATTGCATATTGAATCTACTCTCTTTAGCTAATAAGATTGCAAATTACATTATTTTTGACTGGTTGGAAAATAATTTTCTACCTCCGTTCATTTGTTCTTTCCATAAATATTTTAGTATCTTTGAATTATATAAGTATCCGAAATGAGCAATAAAAAATTACATAAAAATTGGGGTTGGCGCATAAATTAATACTTTGTGAATAGCTCCTCTATGTAATTAACCATATTATTAATTTTAAGGCTTGCTGTTCACGGCAGGCCTTTTTTAATGATCATTGTTCCCTTACACTTATGGTATAAAAAAGTGAGGCGATTCGACGAACATAGATTCTGCAAAGGCTTAGCGGCATAATGAAAGATACTGGATAACAAAACATACGGATACATTTTCTGACTTTATTAAAAAAATTGAATATACATGAAGAAGTTTCAATTAAAAACCACTTATAGTAAAATACTGGCCGATACCATTACTCCAGTAAGTATATATCTGAAATTACGGGACAAATATCCAAATAGTATATTACTTGAAAGTTCAGACTACCATGGAAATGAAGATATATACTCTTACATCTGCTGTCAAGCCATCGCGGGACTAAAAGTGGAAAATGGAATTCTCTCCATAAACTATCCTGATGACACCCATACAAGCAAGAAGATTACAAAGGAACTTAACATTACCGAAGAAATTGGAAATTTTTCTAACTCTTTTCAAGTCGAAAAGCTGAATTTTCCTTTTATCACCGGAGGAGTATTTGGTTATTGCTCTTATGATGCTGTTCGTTACTTTGAAGAAATTGAAATTGAAAGTTTTCCTTCTGATTATCGGAAAATACCCGACATTCAATATCAGATATACCGTTATATAATTGTTTTTAATCATTTCAACAACGAAGTCTTCATCATCGAAAATACCTATGGAGAAACCCACGAAAGTGAAATTTCCAAAATAGAAGGCTATATAAAAAAGCGCGATTTTGCGGCTTATCGCTTTAATTTGATTGACAGAGAAGAATCGAATTTTACAGATGAAGAATTTCTCAAAGTTTTGCAAAAAGGAGTGGATCATTGCCACCGGGGTGATGTTTTCCAGATTGTGCTTTCGAGAAGATTTTCCCGACAATACAACGGGGATGATTTTAATGTATATAGAAGTTTACGTTCGATAAACCCATCTCCTTATTTATTTTACTTTGACTATGGTAGTTTCCGGATCTTCGGGTCATCACCGGAAGCTCAAATCGTAGTAAAAAACGGGAAGTCTACTATCTACCCAATTGCAGGAACTTTTCGCCGTACAGGCGATGACATAAGCGATTATGATTTAGCAAAAGAACTTTTAAATGATCCTAAAGAAAGTGCAGAACATGTCATGTTGGTGGATCTGGCAAGAAATGACTTAAGTCGCCATTGCAAAAATGTACAAGTAGAAACCTTTAAAGAAGTTCAATATTATTCTCATGTCATTCACCTGGTATCGAAAGTAACAGGTCAAATGCATGAAAAGGATAATTTTGCCAAAATTGTTGGGGATACATTTCCTGCCGGAACACTATCGGGAGCGCCAAAACACAACGCCATGAAAATCATCAATCAATTAGAGCATGGGAACCGAGGCTTTTATGGTGGTTGTATTGGTTTCATGGGATTCAATGGAGAATTTAACAGTGCCATTATGATTCGCTCTATTCTCAGCAAAGACAACGTTCTTTATTACCAGGCCGGCGCTGGGGTCGTAGCGCTTTCTTCTACCAAGAATGAACTTCAGGAAGTAAACAATAAACTTGCTGCCTTAAAAAAGGCAATCGAAGAAGCTGAAAAAATATATTAGACGTATAGATGAGGTGTTATATTTAGTATTCTATAAACAAAAATTACAACTCATTTATCCTCCAAGAATAACGAAATAAAAGATTCACAGAACTATTTATAAAATAAGCAATGTCCTCTACTAATAACCATTCCATGTCAGGCAAAGTGTTGATGATTGATAATTATGATTCGTTTACGTACAACCTTGTTCATATCGTAAAAAAACTTGGCTTCGAAATCGACGTATTCCGCAACGATAAAATAGATATAGAAACCGTAAACCAATACACTAAAATCATGCTTTCTCCAGGACCAGGTATTCCGTCGGAAGCAGGAATTTTGCAGGAAATTGTGAAAAGGTATGCCTCTTCCAAAAGTATTCTTGGGGTTTGTTTAGGGCATCAGTGCATAGGCGAAGTTTTTGGCGGAAAATTAACAAACCTGGACCATGTATTTCATGGCATTGCCACTCCTATAACACTTGTCAATAGTAAAGATCCCGTTCTTTTTAATACAATACCGGATCATTTTGCCGTGGGTCGTTATCATTCCTGGGTAGTAGATGCAGCAGGTTTTCCGGAAGAACTGGAAATAACAGCATTGGATGAGACAGGTAAAATAATGGCGCTGCGTCATAAAAAATATGACGTTCGAGGGGTACAATTCCATCCGGAATCCATCCTCACGGAACATGGAGAAAAAATTATACAAAACTGGCTGAATTTATAATTGAGGAGACCTTTCCATAGTTGCAAAATGCTTAAATCCGGGAAGTCCCGCGTTCGTTTATACATTAGATAAAAATAAAAAGGTTAACAGATCCTCGTACTTCAATGTCACGATATTTTAATGCTATCCTTAATCTTTATAGACATTCTTCAATAACAAAAACAGTTTTACACACTAATAATATTCAATCCCTTTTTATTGACATTCAATTAATACTAAATGTTGATTTTTACCCATAAATTAATTTGAAAGAAATGAAGAAAAAGCCTATTCTATTATCCGTAAGCGTATTAATAATCAGCTTACTTGTAACCGCCTGCAAAAATGACAAACCATCCACCTCCCATTCTGAAGAACAGGGAGATGACATAATGGTAATAGATGGATCTAGTACTGTCTATCCTATACTAAAAAATGCGGTTGAAATCTATAAGCAAGAACTTGCAGATAAAAAAGAGGGAATTACGGTAAGTTTTTCAGGAACGAACAAAGGTTTTGAAAAGTTGGTAAGCGGGGAAGCTCAAATCATCGGTGCCTCAAGACCTATTACTGCCAAGGAAGACAATGCCTGCAAGGCTACTGATTTACAATATATTGAATTGCTAATTGCCTATGATGGAATCGTGATAGCAACAAATATTAAAAACAGATGGGCGTCGACCATTACACTTGCTGAGTTAAAAAAATTATGGAGTCCGGAAGCTCAAGGAAAGATCAATTCCTGGAAAGACATTAATCCAAAATGGCCTGGTACTCCAATTCATCTTTGTGGAGCAGGGAAAAACTCGGGTACCTATGATTATTTCACCGAAATGATTGTGGGGGAAGCCAGAAAATCAAGAGAGGACTATGCTGCCAGCGAAGACGACAACAATTTAGTACACCAGGTTTCTTCCGATAGTTTGGCGTTAGGTTTTTTTGGCTACCATTATTATATAAAAAACAACCGTATTATAAATGCTTTAAAAATAGCCAATAACAATGAAACAACTGGCATTGCTCCCAACGACAGTACCATTAAAAGTGGTTTGTATAAACCACTCTCGAGGCCATTATTTTTATATGTTTCAAAAGAATCGTTAAACAAAGAAAGTGTAAAAAAATTTCTGAATTATTTTGCTGATAATATTGAAAGCTTCGTACATACAAGCGAATACATCTCTCCTTCTGCAGCTCAGCTTTCCAGAATTAAAGAAAAACTTGATAAGCAAACAACCGGTTCGGATTATTTACGGAACAATGAATAATTATTAACCTTACTATACGATACGCGAAAGCCCTTTGAAGAATATTCTTCAAAGGGCTTTCGCGTATATGAATCTTAGAATCTTACTTGTTTGGTTGTGGTGTGGTGCGCAAGTAAGGTTTTATTTTTGTAAAACCTTTAGGGAATTTTGTAACAGCTTCTTCGTCTTTAATAGCCGGCACGATTACCACGTCCTGTCCGTCTTTCCAATCTGCAGGAGTGGCTACTCCATAGTTGGCCGTCAATTGCAAAGAGTCTATAACCCGAAGTAATTCAACGAAATTTCTTCCGGTAGAAGCAGGATATGAAATAATCAATTTAATTTTTTTGTCCGGTCCGATGATAAATACGGAACGTACCGTGAATTTATCAGAAGCATTCGGATGGATCATGTCGTACAAGGAAGCCACTTTCGCTTCCTGGTCGGCAATAATAGGAAAATTTACAGTTGTATGTTGTGTTTCATTAATATCTTTAATCCAACCATTGTGCGATTCTACATTATCGACACTAATTGCTATAACTTTTACATTTCTTTTAGCAAATTCTTCTTTCAAATTTGCAAGTCTTCCTAATTCAGTAGTACATACCGGAGTGTAATCGGCAGGGTGAGAAAATAGAACACCCCAGCCATTGCCAAGCCAGTTGTGAAAATCAATGTTGCCTTCCGTGGTTTCAGCATTGAAATTGGGAGCGATATCGCCTAATCGTAGTGACATAGTTTTTTTAAGTTAGTTAAAAATTATTTTTTTACTGTTATCAATGGATTTTATTCTTCAAAAGTTCCCATGATCTTCTATTAGAGGAAGGATTAAGACTTTAGAAAAAGCTATTTTTGGGGTTGTGGATATAATAAACTATCTAATTTCTCCTTTAAAGGAGTAGCTCTTACATGAAGCTCGTATTCATTTGAAAAATTAGTATGCGCTTTTGCGAATTTCTCCTCCAACACCTTTTCTGTTTTTGAATGTACTTCGTTAAAACGTTTGCTGATTTTTTCATAAATTTTAATACGTTCTTTATCGGTTTTAACATCTACCAATTCTTTATATTCCTTCCAAGCGGTTTGATAAAAATTAAACAATTCAACAGCGGATTGTTTAAATTCTATATTGCCATTAAACGAACACAGTTTTTCCACCGTATCTATAGACGCTTGAGTTTGATCCGTTAATTTTTTATAGGCTTCCTCAATCTTCTCATTCACTTCTTTGGCTTCTAGTATTTGTGTGAATAAGATATTTTTCTCAAGAATGTAAGCCTGATTGTCTATAATCAAATTGTTATATCCATGGGCAAATTTTACATATATACCATTCATACAAGAATCCTTATTAATAACTGCATCATTTATCGCAGTAGAGTCGGATACTCCTTTTGAGGTTGAGTCTTTCGATTCCTTTTTTGGAGATTGGCAACCAATCAATAAAGAACCGATAATAAGTAATGTTAATAAATTTTTCATATAGCAATAAGTGTATTTAAATATTTTAGTGTGATCCGTTGTTTATTCTTAAACCCTATCTCCATTGGTGGCCATTGCCATTGTATCCATAATGCTGACCTCCATCGTGATCATGCCCATAACCTCCACCATAGCCATAAGGGTGATACCCATATCCTCTGTACCCAATCGGACCTGTCACAACACCACTATAGGGTGCCGCTGCATACCCATAATTATTGTAACCACCATAATAACTATTACCGGCATAACCACCCGGATTGTAATATCCGCCGTTTTGATAACAGCCGCCACTGCCAAAACCAACACTCGTCCCTCCGGCTCCTACACTTACATTTACATATCCTCCGCCGTATTGAGCGTTTGATAAGCTGATTGCGGATGCGATTGCAACCAATACCACTGATAGTTTTACATTTTTCATACTACTCAATTTTGTAATTTTTAGTTGATTAATTCACTCCAACCTATAAAGAAGAACCAATTCTCGATTAGGTCGATAAATATACTGATTAAATTTATTTTAAAAAACATCCATTCATCCTTCCTCTCAGTAAAAAGTTCTATGTAGAAGTGGGCTCTATTATTATTTGCAGTAATTCTTTTTATGTAGAATTTCCTATTTAAATTTTTCCGTTATCTCACTCCCTCTTCAATTGTATAAAAGACGAGAAGCAAGCCATTATTTGCCCGATCCCAACCACAAAATAAAATAGTAGCTATTTCTTTCCCCATAAAACATTTATCTTTATCCATGAAATTAGAATCGTTCTTTTCTTTGTTTAAGAGATATAATACTATTCTATCTTTAAATACTGTTACCGATTTATTGTCCTTGTGTTTAGGAAACGCAGAAAAAAATAGTGTATAATTTTGAAAGCAACAATTACGTAATTATGCTATCACACCTTGTTATAAAAAATTATGCTTTAATCAGGCATTTGGAAATTTCTCCTTCCCGTGAATTAAACATTATTACTGGAGAGACCGGAGCAGGCAAGTCCATCTTATTAGGAGCGATTGGTCTTTTGCTAGGCAACCGGGCGGACACCAAAGTATTATTTGACGAAAATGAAAAATGCGTTATTGAAGGTGTATTCAATATTTCGGGATATGATTTAAACTCTTTCTTTGAAGAAGCAGATATAGAGTATGACCAGGATTGTATAATTCGCCGTGAAATAAGTGCGAGCGGCAAGTCGCGCGCCTTTATCAACGATACACCGGTCAACTTGGAAATCTGAAAAAAATGGGGAGGTTCATTGGTGGATGTCCATTCGCAAC
>DATHPH010000168.1:0-2213 GCA_035484095.1 Cytophagaceae bacterium
TGAGACAAACATCCTGTAACATAGAGTTTATCAACAAGCCCTTCTTCTTTTGCCTCTACATAACGAAGAATGGTATCGATAGATTCCTGTTTGGCATTGTCTATAAATCCGCAAGTATTCACAATCACAACACTTGCATCGTTCTTTTTGGATTCATGCGTTACATCAATTTTATTCGCTTTTAACTGCGTGAAAATATTTTCCGAATCGACAAGATTTTTAGAACAACCCAGTGTCACTATATTCACTTTTGTCTTTTGATTTCCTTTCGTTTTCATTCGTTCTCTGCCTTATCTAGTATGAATACTTATATACGTTATATGACTCTTGTGATTCAGGTATTCTATCATAGTATATTGTCTATTGAAGCTCGCAACTCTGATTATGCTATCAATTATTGCCCGGATAAATAATTCGCCTTGTAATCTATTTCAATGATAATAGATTTACAAGAATCTTTAAGCACCGTTACTGGGAAATAATAATCTCCGTCACCTACTTTAGAATATAAGCGATTAACTTCTTTCACAAACAGCGAATATTTGCCTTCTGGAAGTTCTTTACTAAAACTCCCCTGTTTATCTGAAGTAACAGAATCAATTATTTCTGTGGAAACGTATTTAACAAAATCTTCTTCTCCAATTTCTACGTCTTTAATATTTGTAAGTTCGTAAAACATTATCTGCCTTTCAACGCCGTAAATTTTTCCATTGTCCAACATTTCCCCGGAAGTAGAGAAATCACCTTCCTTAAAAAGTATTTTACCCCTTACTCCTTGTTTTATTTTTACCATCGGAGTTTTCAAGGCTACCGATTCTGTTATGACGAAAGGCTTTTGACAAGACAAACAGATAACGATAAAGAGCAGGATTGCAAGGTTATTTTTTATGAAATAAAGAGTCAACGAATTCATGTTTGTTAAATACCTGTAAATCGTCAATTTTTTCTCCCACTCCAATATATTTTACCGGAATTTTAAATTGATCAGAAATCCCTATAACGACGCCCCCTTTTGCGGTGCCATCCAGCTTCGTGATAGCAAGTGCCGTCACTTCGGTTGCTTTGGTAAATTCTCTTGCTTGTATCAGAGCATTTTGCCCGGTGCTACCGTCCAAGACAAGCAATACTTCATGAGGCGCTGTTTCAATAAATTTTTGAACGACTCTTTTTATCTTAGTAAGTTCATTCATTAAATTCACTTTGGTATGCAATCTCCCCGCAGTATCTATGATGACCACATCGGCATTCATTTCTACTGCTTGTTTTACGGCATCAAAAGCTACCGAAGCAGGATCGGTATTCATTCCATGCGAAATAACAGGGATTCCTACTCTTTCTCCCCAAAGTTTCAGTTGATCTACTGCAGCAGCACGAAACGTGTCTCCGGCTCCCAGAACTACCTTTTTCCCGCGTTTGTGGTATTGAGCAGCAAGTTTTCCAATGGTCGTTGTTTTACCAACCCCATTTACACCCACCACCATAACCACATAAGGTTTCCTATCTTCCGGAATTTCAAATTCAGTAAAATCTTCCGTATTGTTTTCGGAAAGCAAGAGGATTATTTCTTCCTTTAGAATTTTATCCAATTCAGACGCATTTAAATAATGGTCTGATGCAACACGCTTTTCTATCCTTGCTATTATTTTCAAAGTAGTATCTACCCCAACATCAGAGGTAATAAGAAGTTCTTCGAGATTATCGAGTACTTCTTCATCTACTTTTGATTTACCCAGAATTGCTTTCCCAAGTTTAGAGAAAAAGCTTTCCTTCGTTTTCTCCAATCCTTTGTCAAGGCTGTCTTTCTTGTCTTTTGAAAATAAACCGAAAAAGGCCACTTTAGTTAGAATTAAATGTGAATATTTTTTTTGAAAAATCTGTTGCAATCAACACAACAAGATTCTGCCTCCCAAAAACTTACCTGCAAGGTACAGGTTAAAAAGGAATTATACTATGCGGCATAAAACAAAAAAGTCCCGCATGACGGGACTTTTTTGTTTTATGCTTTTATAATCTGTCCGGAATTATTTTTTCAACAAATCCTGCACCTGATCTACGGGAACGATTTCTTCTCTAAAGGTATAAGCACCTGTTTTTTCAGACTTCACCGCTTTGATTATTTTTGCATACGCTTTACCTGCTTCTGCATTTTTCAGTGTAGCTACAACTTTCTTTGCCATATTATTTTATTTCTTTATGTACAGTATATTTTTTCA
>DATHPH010000169.1:0-6324 GCA_035484095.1 Cytophagaceae bacterium
ACATAATAATACCTATCTGACTGAAAATATTCATGGTCTGATTGAAATACCACAAAGACAATAATGCGCCAGCCAAAGCAAGTGGTACTGTAATCATGATTATAAACGGATCTTTGAAGCTCTCAAATTGTGCGGCTAGAATTAGATAAATCAATCCAAGGGCTAATAAAAATGCAAACATGGTATTGGAAGAACTTTCTGCATAATCTCTGGAAGGACCACCTAATGCAGTAGTAATAGATTCATCCAATACTTTTTCAGCAATTTTTTGCATGGCGGCAATTCCATCGCCAATTGTTTTCCCGGGTGCTAGTCCGGCAGAAACGGTAGCCGATTGATAACGGTTATAATGGTATAGTTGAGGAGGACTACTTTGTTCTTCCAGATTCACCAGGTTGTCTAACTGAATCAGGTTTCCTACGTTATTTCTTACGTATACCGATTGCAAGTCTGTGGGTTCGTCACGATTGGTTCTATCAAATTGTCCAATTACCTGATATTGTTTTCCGTCAATATTAAAATAAGCAAAACGCTGACCACTCAAAGCCAATTGCAAGGTTTGTGCAATGTCCATTACCGAGACGCCCAGATTTTTTGCCTTCTCACGATCGATGGTCACGATTAATTCCGGTTTACTAAATTTGAGATTGACATCTGTAATCTGGAACGTAGGGTCTTTGGAAGCCTCTTCCATAAACTTTGGTACGAATTCTTTCAACTTTTCAAAATTAGGAGCCTGTAAGACAATTTGTACGGGCAAAGAATTTCTGGAACCTCCACCAACCGATATTGTCTGTTCTTGGATAACAACGGTTTTGGCATCCGACATCTTTTTTGTAGCCTTGCTGAGGTAATCAACAATTTTCTGCTGCGACCGCTCTCGTTTACTAGGGTCTGATAATACTACTCTTAAAAAGCCGGAGTTTACAGCACCTGCTCCAGAAAAACTGGGGGCAGTAATAGCAATACAGGCTTCCATTTCAGGAACGGAATCAATTACAAGATTGCTTATTTTTTGCATAAACTTATCAGTGTACTCAAAGGATGCACCTTCGGGAGCGGTGACAGAAATTCTAAAAACGCTTCTGTCTTCTAACGGAGCCAACTCGGATTGTAAAAGCTTGTTGATTCCAATGATCATTCCGATACAGCCAAGAATAATGAGAAAAGCGATCCATTTTCTTTTTAGAAAATTTTCCAAAATTTTCCTGTAACCATTGTTTAGGTTTTCGAAAAATGGTTCTGTTAAATTATAAAATTTACTTTTTTTATTTCCCGTCACCAATTTTGCATTTAGCATAGGAGTAAGGGTAAGTGATACAAACGCGGAAATAAGAACTGCTCCGGCAATAACTACTCCAAATTCTCTAAACAATCTCCCTACGAAACCCTGAAGAAATATCACTGGTAAAAAAACGGCCGCCAATGTAACCGAAGTGGAAACAACCGCAAAAAATATCTCTTGTGAACCTTTTATAGATGCTTCCACAGGATTCATACCACCCTCTATTTTTTTATAGATATTTTCCGTCACGACGATTCCATCATCTACCACAAGTCCTGTTGCTAATACAATGGCCAGCAATGTTAAAACATTAATGGAGTAGCCCATAATGTACATAATGAAAAAAGCACCGATCAGTGACACCGGAATATCAATCAAAGGGCGTAAGGCTACCGTCCAGTCTCTAAAGAATAAATAGATGATCATTACTACTAAAACGATAGAAATAAGAAGTGTTTCTTCTACTTCCTCTACAGATCGCTTAATGAATTTTGTATTGTCAAGTGCTACCTTTAAGGTAATGTCGGAGGGTAAATCTTTTTTTAACTTTTCAACTCTTTTATAAAATTCATCGGCTATGGCAATATAATTTGTTCCGGGCTGAGGAATTAATCCAAGTCCGATTTTAGGAACTCCGGATTCTCTCATAATGGTCTCCTCTATTTCTGCGCCTAACGCAGCATATCCTACGTCTCTCAATCGAATGACCTGATCCCCGCTTGTTTGAAGTATCATATTATTAAAAGATTCGGCATCTGAAAATTTCCCTTCTGTTCGTACAGTAAGTTCGGTGGCATTTCCGGATATTTTACCGGATGGTAATTCTACATTTTCTCTGTCAAGAGCGGTTTGTACGTCGAGCGGTGTAAGCTTATATGCTGCTAGTTTGGCGGGATCCAGCCACAAGCGCATCGCATATCTTTTCTGGCCCCAGATCTGAAGGCTACTTACCCCAGGAATGGTTTGCAATCTTTCCGCTACCACATTTTCCGCATAGTCGCTTAGTTGCAATTGATTTTTTGTATCACTTCCGAGGATAATGGCAAGGATGGCGTCCGAGTTAGCGTCTGCTTTGGTCACTACAGGAAGTGCATCAATATCTTGAGGCAATGAACGGACTGCTTGGGAAACTTTATCCCGTACATCGTTGGCCGCGGCTTCCAGATCTGCCTCAAGATTAAATTCTACTGTAATCACACTAGAGCCTTGATTGCTGGAAGAAGAGATTGTTCGGATTCCATCAATTCCATTAATTGCTTTTTCGAGCGGTTCCGTGATTTGCGATTCTATTACATCGGCATTTGCGCCGGTATAGCTTGTTCGCACGTTAATGATAGGAGGGTCAATAGAAGGATACTCTCTTACGCCAAGAAAGGTATATCCGATATAACCAAATAAGATAATGATGACGGACATTACAATTGCCAGCACCGGTCTTTTGATACTTATGGAGGATAAACTCATTTTGTTTTTTTTATAATTTTAATATTTATACTGAATCATTTTTCATTCAAACTATCCTTATATAATTTTTTTCAATTTCACGTCTCCGTTTGGTTTGATCTGAAGAACTCCACTTGTAATTACAGTATCCCCCGGTTGAATCCCGGAAAGTATTTCAATCTTGGCATCTGTTCTCGTTCCGGTTTCCACTTTTGAGGGAATAGCTTTCCCCGATTTAAAGAGGTATACTTTTTGTGCTTTTAGTTCAGGAATAACTGCTTCGGTAGGAATAAAGATGGTGTTGTCAATTTCTTTTAACGCAAGTTCTATTTTAGCAAAGGCACCCGGGAAAAGTTTTTCGCTTTTGTTTGGACAAATCGCACGCATTTCTAATGATCGAGTGGCAGGATCAATTTTAGGTTCTATCGCAAATACAGTTCCTGTAAAGGTTTCCGGTAATCCTTGTATTTTGAATGTCAGCTTATCATTTTTATGAACTTGTGGTGCATATTTTTCAGGCACAAAAAAGTCAACTTGAATAGGATCCAATTGCTCTACGGAAGCGATGACAGTAGAAGGAGTTACATAACCACCTTCGCTTATACGCTTAAGACCAATGACACCATTGAATGGAGCGTAAATTTCTGTTTTGGAAATTTGCGCTTTTGTATAATCCATATCCGCCAATAAACTATTTCCTTGATTGATCATGGAGTCGTACTCTTCTTGGCTTACACCGTGGATTTCAAGTAATTTTTTCAGGCTTTCTTTTTTCTCATTTACCAATTCTAATTGAATTTGCAATTTTTTGTATTGTGCTTGTAAGTCGGCATCATTAATCTTTACTAAAAGTTGTCCTTTTGAAACATGAGATCCTTCTTTGAAATTTATTGTGATTACTCTTCCAGACGTTTCGGGCATCAAAGTCACTTCTTCATTGGCCATGACAGTTCCGGTAGAAAATATCCTACTTTCAAATTTTTCGGCTTTTGTAATATATCCGTTTACAATTATAGGCATTCCAACTCCTTGCGGTGTTTTTTTATCCCCACCTTCTTTAGAAAGGAATTTTACTTTTATAAATGCCAGCGCTCCAATAATGAGTGCCAATATGATAATGATTTTTATGCTTTTCATTTTATTTTTATTTTTGAATACTATACTAAGATTTAGACAACGTGTTCGTTTTTCAGGTTTTCTTTTATATTTTTTAAGGAGGAGTAAAAGGTCTCCAGCTTACTTTTATTAATGCCCAATGTGGCTATTGTGTCCAATTCTTTCACAGCCGTTATAATCTTAGGAATATTTTTCTTCGCTTTAAGCGTTAACATAAGAAAATACTCTCTTCGATCTTTCGGATTTATTTCTCTTTTGAGATAACCCTTTCTAGTAAGGTAATCCACTATTCTTACCATCACCGTTTTGTCTATTTTTAATTGATTACACAGATGTTGTTGTGTGATACAATCTTTGGAATAATTAATAATTAAAAGCAAAAAGAAATATCGATCAATATCCAGATGTTTCAATTTTTTAGCTAAAAGCTGCATATAGAATTTAACAATTATAGTCATATCTAATCCTAGCGATGGAATAGAATATTCTTCTGCTGTCTTTTTCATGAACCAAATTTAGTTGTTTTTATAAATAGTTGTTTAAACAAACTAATATTTTACTATAAAGAAACAAATAAGAGAATAGTTCTGAATGAAACACATTGTTAATGGTACTTTTAGGATATTAATAGTAAGAAAACAAAGGTGGATCCTCGAAAGAAAATTATTTTCCTCGTGATTCCTGGTATTAGACGACAACAGAGGGGTAATCTTGTATTTTAAAAGTATTAAAATTGGGTACCCAGTAGTTTGTTTAGGAAGTGGTGTTAGTATTATTTTTCAGAAATTTTACTTTTTCATTCCGTTCGTAAAAAGGCTATCATATTACACTGGGGAAATTATTCGTAAAGGATTACGAAACTACAGCATGATCTGTATATTAGGTGATTTCTATGGCGAAAGAGGGCGAATGGTTAAATTTGGAGGCAACTGATTCGTTGACTCTTTCTGAAATCCATTAAAATAGGGACTTCCCGTGAAATGAGTAAGCCGTGTACTTTCTCATTCCCTTTCTATATAAGGGGTTTGGAATTATCCACATTTATATAACTTATCAAAGTCCTTTGTTTATTGGCTACTCAGGTGATATGGAACAACTATTTGTGGTAAATTGGATCTATAACGCTTATTAATAAAGGGATTACAGCTTTTGTGAATAACTCTGAAGTGTGTCATTGATGGGTTGTTTATTATTTAACTTTTCCTATATTTCTGAAGACCTTTAGTAATGCGGTATGGATGAAGAGTCAAGTCTAGAGAGTGCTATTTATCCACATTATAAAAAAAATAGTGTTGAAACTATTGTGGATTGTTATAATTCCTATAATTTTGATTAGTAATAATTATTTAACAAAAGCTAAACCTTTAAAAACATGAACAAAGCAGAACTTATCGATTCTATCGCAGCAGAAGCTAAATTGACTAAAGCAGATGCAAAAAGAGCTCTTGATGCTTTTCTTGCAGCGACTACAAAAACCCTTAAAAAAGGTGAATCACTAGTATTAATCGGTTTTGGTACTTTCAAAGTTGCTCAAAGAGCTGCTAGAAATGGTCGTAACCCACAAACTGGAAAAGCTATCAAAATCAAAGCTAAAAAAGTTGTTAAATTTAAAGCGGGAGCTGATCTTTCTAAAAAAATCGCTAAATAATTTTTAGAAAAAATTAAGTATAAACAAAAAGACCCTCATTTTGGTGAGGGTCTTTTTTATTTGCTTTCGTGGTATTCTTGTTCTGTGTTAATCTCCCAAATATTGGTTTTTGTTTTTATTCCATTTACAATGTTTTCTACCGCTACCATTGCGGTTAGCATAGAATGGTCCTGATTGTTGTACCGATGCATTCCATTTCGTCCTATTAAGAAAAGATTTTCAATAGTGTCTGTATAGGCACGTACTTTATCAAAATCGACAAAACTTCCTGAATAGGCAGGATAGGCTTTTGGCATTTTAATAACAACAGAATCCAAACAATCTTCCTTATCTATAAATCCGATTTTTACCATTTCCGCAACAGCAAAGGCGGACATCATCTCTTCCGTCATATTCCACAAGTCATCCCCCTCGTTGGCAAAATATTCTAATCCAATCCATAATTTAGAAGAATCCCTTACCATATAAGGACTCCAGTTATTGAAAAATTGTATGCGGCCTACTTTTACATCTCTTTCCTGCACATATATCCATGTATCAGGCAGCGATTTTCCATCAGGTTCTTTTATCTTCATCTTATTTAATAAAAGGCCTACCGTAATAAAATCACGGTAAACCAAACCATTGGAGATATTACGGATTTCGGCAGGTACTTTAGAGAGACAATGGATAAGTTCTTTCACAGGCATAGTAGAAATAAAATAATCCCCTTCCAATATCTGTTCCTTATCAGTATGACGATCTTTTACCGTTACAGAAAAAACAGAGTTACCACTATGTTGGATGGAGATTACTTTTTTGTTTCTCAAAACTTTCCCTCCGCCTTTTTCTA
>DATHPH010000170.1:0-2950 GCA_035484095.1 Cytophagaceae bacterium
ATCGTTACATCATTCTTATGCAGCAACTTTACAAGAGATTCCAGACCGTCTTTATAATAAACTGAAATAAGAGCCGATTTAATTTTTTTAGATTCCATTTAATAGGGGAATAAGTTTATTTGGTAAAATTTTAACTAAACAGAGGATAATTGGATTGTTTCCTCTTTCATCTTTAATGTTTCTTCCAAGAAGCGACAAAATTAAATAAATACAGCAAAAAAAACCGTATTGATGGTTTAAAATTGTACAAAACGCAGAAATGTGGATAAGTTTATGCCGGAGTTATATAAACCTCCAAGAGTGTTGAATACACCGATGGAGTAAGAGAAACAGATTTAAGAACAGCAGGAAGTAACATGGAGTCTCCTTTTTTAATTTTCATGGAACCTTTGTGATAATTAATAATCACTTCACCTTCCGTACAAATATAAATAACGAAAGAATCCAATGTCTGGTAATCTCTTTCCAATACTTTGTCAAGTTCCAACAAATGAGTGGTAAAATATGGACATTCTACCAGGTGTGTAGGTTCATTCATTTTACGGGAATAATTTGTCTTATATTCTCCATAATAATGGTAATCAATCGCCGCCAAAGCATGATCCGTGTGGAGTTCCCGTTTGTTTCCCGTATGGTCTGTTCGATCAAAATCATAGATCCGGTAGGTAACATCGGAGGTTTGTTGAATCTCAGCCAAACAAACACCTTTCCCAATATAATGTACTCTTCCAGCAGGCAGAAAAAAAACATCGCCGGCCTCTACCGTTTCGAAATTCAAAATTTCTTCAAGCGTATTATTTTGCAAGTGCTTTAAATAAATTGCTTCATCAATAGGTTTACTAAACCCTGCGTTGAGCTTCGCTCCCTTATCGGCCTGAAGAACATACCACATTTCGGTTTTGCCGAAAGAATCGTGTCGTTCTCTTGCCAGTTCATCGTCCGGATGAACCTGTATAGACAAATCGTCGTTGGCGTCAATAAATTTTATGAGCAATGGGAATTCATTTCCAAACTGTGCGTATACCCTTTCACCTACTAACTGTCCTTTAAACTCTTCTATTAACGATGCTAAATCCTTTCCTGAAAAGGCACCTTCCCTAACCACCGAAACATTTCCTTTTACACCGGATATCTCCCATGTTTCCCCACAATTCGGCAAAGGTGAAAAATCTTTCCCTAAAATTGTTTTGATTTTTTCTCCTCCCCATATTTTGTCTTTGAAGAGTGTAGTAAATAGCAGTGGGTACATAGTACAGCAGACTTAAGTATTATTTCAATGATAGTTTCCTCTCAGGAATCCACAATATTGCTCCTTTTTAGATAATTTCAAAACTATGCGTTTTCATTGTTTCTACCCTGAAATCTACAGATTAGATTATATAGCGATCAACCAATCGTATCCTATAAACAACGAATTCCTTCAGGAAAGAAAAAATAATTTATACC
This sequence comes from Cytophagaceae bacterium, assembly GCA_035484095.1. Classification (GTDB taxonomy): domain Bacteria; phylum Bacteroidota; class Bacteroidia; order Cytophagales; family Cytophagaceae; genus JANYCO01. The sequence goes on from DATHPH010000170.1 coordinate 1,447, forward strand.
GTTAGGACAAAAAATCCTTTACTTTTGCCAAAGAAATTATTGCGTATGAATCCTACTACCATTTTACTTCTTCTAAATATTGGCGCAAGTATATACGCCTGGAACAACCAAAGTATATACCGCAAATGGATGATGAATCCCTATCAGGTAAACAAGCAAAATCAATATTACCGTTTTATCACCTCCGGTTTCATTCATGGAGATTGGATGCACTTGATTTTTAATATGATTGCGCTCTATTCCTTTGGGAATAATCTGGAATATTATTTGATGGCTTTTACAGGAAGTGATTATCCATTTTATTATTATGGAATGTATGTTGTGGCTCTAATCGTTTCAGAAATTCCTACTTATTTAAAACATAAAAATGATTCCGGCTACAATTCATTAGGAGCTTCCGGTGCTGTATCTGCGGTTATCTTTGCCTGCATTATTGTAAACCCGTTAAGCAAGCTTTTATTTTTCTTTATCCCAATGCCAGCTTTTATTTTTGGCTTTGCTTATCTCATTTATTCCTATTCCTTTAGTAAACGAAGTCTGACTGGCATCAATCATGATGCCCATTTTTATGGGGCAGTATTCGGAATAGCATTTATTATTGCCATTCACCCTCCTGTCTTGGCGGGCTTTTTTGAGCAAATAAGTCAATGGAGTTTGTTTCATTGGTAAGATACACTTAGCTATTATTCTCTGAATGCTATCTGCTTTCAACTTGACTTGTCAACACACCTTTTAAATCCTCCATCCCCAAGAGGAGAACGATAAAAAAGATCCTTTTTGATCTATTAGATTACTATTAAACCTCTCTAAGCAGAGATTGGCAGGAGTTTTTTGTTAAACGAATTCCTGATTTGAGACATTACACCAATTTCTTAAGTATTTGCAAAAGCAGTGAACCTAGCGATTCATATACCAACGACGACAAACTAACAATGGCATAAAACACAAAAAGCACCCGTTTTAAAAACAGGTGCTCTGGTTTCCTAATTTGTTTGTATGATTAAACAGCCGCTACTGTGGAAGGTACTATGACCACAAAAGACCTGTCTTTTCTTCCTTTTTTAAAAGTCACCACACCGTCTGCAAGAGCAAACAACGTGTGATCTTTACCAATTCCTACATTTGTACCAGGATGATGCTGCGTACCTCTTTGTCTTACCAGGATATTGCCGGCTTTAGCTTCCTGACCACCGAATATTTTGATACCAAGTCGCTTGCTGTGTGACTCACGACCATTTCTGGAACTACCGACGCCTTTCTTGTGTGCCATTGTACTTTATTTTAAAATTCTTCTTTTTATAACTAAACCTTACATTCAAAGCAATTGCCTGCAAAATGTATTATTTGCTTATTTTTTCAATCAAAACTTTCGTCAACTGAGCTCTGTGACCATTTGTTTTTCTATACCCTTTTCTTCTTTTCTTGTGAAAAACGACAATCTTATCAGCTTTCACTTGGTCAAGAATTTTACCGGTTACTTTAGCACCTTTCAAAACAGGAGCAC
>DATHPH010000171.1:0-1609 GCA_035484095.1 Cytophagaceae bacterium
AACGCCGGGTGCACATACTCCTTCGGAAGATTTAAATAATTCGTTAATTCTTCTGAAAGATTTTTTACATCCTCGATTGTATAAGAAGATTTTGTTTCGCCTATGTCAAACAAATGAGCGTTTTTCCATATCGGATACCCATCTTTTCTCCAAATCGTAGAATATTGCCAACGGGGTAAAGGTTCTCCGGGATACCATTTTCCTTGCCCCAAATGTATCAACCCACCGGAGCCAAATTGATTTTTTAATCTCTCAATCAGATCTGCTGCTATTGCCCGTTTCTGTGGACCATCGGCAGCGGTATTCCATTCTTTTGCTTCCATATCGTCGATGGATACAAACGTTGGTTCGCCGCCCATTGTAAGTCGTACATCTCCTTCGGTAAATTCATCTTCGATTTTATCTCCAAGAGCTACGATTGTAGCCCATTGCTCTTCACTATAGGGTTTAGTAACGCGTGGATCTTCGTGAATTCGGTAAACTTCATTTTTATAACTAAAAGTAGTTTCGCAAACATCGGTCATCCCTGTAACAGGTGCTGCACTAATAGGATCAGGAGTACAACATAAAGGGATGTGTCCTTCTCCGGCAAATAATCCTGAAGTAGGATCTAGTCCAATCCATCCTGCGCCTGGTATGTATACTTCTGCCCAAGCATGCAGATCTGTAAAATCTTTTTCCGGCCCTGATGGACCGTCCAATGCTTTTTGGTCTGCTTTTAATTGGACCAAATAACCGGAAACAAATCGAGCAGCCAACCCAAGATGTCTGAGCAATTGTACAAGCAACCAAGTAGAATCCCGGCAAGATCCACTTTTTGAAGCTAATGTTTCTTCGCCTGACTGAACACCTGGTTCAAAGCGAACAGTATAATTGACGGACTTCCATACTTCCTGATTTAATAATACTAAAAAATCATTGAGGGGCATTTTTTTTGTTAGATCAATTTTATTAATCCACTCCATAAGAAGCGGACCTTGCTCTGAAATTTCAAAATACGGAGTCAGTTCCTTTTTTAGATGATGCGTATATTCAAAAGGAAAATTTTCCGCATAACTTTCTACAAAAAAATCGAAAGGATTTATGACAATCATTTCTGCAATTACCTCCACCTCAAAATGCAGTTGTTTGGTTTTTTCGGGAAAAACTACTCTTGCCAGAATATTTCCGAAAGGATCTTGTTGCCAATTAATAAATTTATTCTCCGGAATAATCTTTAATGAATACGATAAAATGGGTGTCCGGCAATGAGGGGCCGGGCGAAGTCGGAATATATGAGGAGATAGATTGATGGAACGATCATAATCATAGAACATCTGGTGCCGAATGGCTACTTTTATCGACATATAAAATTACATTTTAAACTCTTTCATCCAAAATATAACATTTTTTATGACGTATAGCCAGTGTTTTTAACCTATAAGTTCCAAATAAGTACAAAAACTATGATAAATTCATTTTTTTAAATACTGTGTGCAATTCTTTCCAGGATCAACGATGTGATGAAAATAATATTCCTGATTTTATATGCGCAGTCGATTTTAGATTTTACCGGATTACAAAAGCATTGACCACCCATTGGTAAGCAAAAATTCCAATTAAATAGCCC
>DATHPH010000172.1:0-2760 GCA_035484095.1 Cytophagaceae bacterium
GCTGGAAAGTTGGCACTGGCCGCAATTGCAAATGCCAACCCCACCATAAACGCAACGTTCTGACCTTTGAAAAGAAGTCCCAAAAGGATGGATAAAATTCCAAGACCAATGGTGGCACGCTTCGCAACTTTCACTTCGCCTGCCTCCTCTGAAACCCCTTTCTTAAAAACATTTACATACAAATCATGTGAAATGGTGGAAGCGCCAGACAAGGTAAGTCCCGCTACTACTGCCAATATTGTAGCAAAAGCAACGGCCGCAATAAAGCCCATAAACCCTGACCCTCCGGTAGCGTTGGCAAGCATCAAAGCTGCCATATTTCCACCTTTATCTCCTCCGGCTAAAATTGTTTCTCTTCCCACCAAAACCATCGCTCCAAAGCCAATGATAAATGTAAGAATATAAAAATAACCAATAAACCCTGTAGCCACAAAGACCGATTTGCGTGCCTGTTTAGCATCGGGCACGGTATAAAAACGCATTAGAATATGTGGCAATCCGGCGGTGCCTAACATCAATGCCAGGCCAAGAGAAAGAGCGTCAAAAGGATTGGAAATGTAACTACCTGGCGAAAGCACACTGTCCGTATATTTATCCGTTGCTGCTGCAAATAAATTCAAAGGATTAAAATCAAATTGGAGGAGGGTGAGAATAACAATAATGGTAGCACCTCCTAGTAAAAGAACCGCTTTGATAATCTGTACCCATGTGGTAGCCAACATCCCCCCGAACAACACATACGCCGTCATCACACAGCCTACAATCAATACTGAAATTTCATAAGGCATTGCAAAGAGTGTGCTGATCAAGCCTCCGGCCCCTACCATTTGTGCAATCAAATAAAACGTGATGGTCATCAATGACCCCGTAGCTGCTGCAATACGAATAGGTCTTTGTTTCAGACGAAACGCCACTACATCGGCAAAAGTATATTTGCCAAGATTTCTTAAGGGTTCGGCAATCAAAAACATAATGAGAGGCCACCCCACCAGAAAGCCAATCGAATAAATCAATCCATCGTAGCCTTTCAAAGCAACCATCCCTGCAATTCCCAGAAAAGATGCAGCACTCATATAATCTCCGGCAAGTGCCAATCCATTTTGAAAACCTGTAATACTCCTTCCGGCCGCATAAAACTCGGAAGTTGTTTTGGTTTTCTTCGCTGCCCAATAGGTAATGTACATAGTAATACAAACGAAAAGTAGAAACATGCCTATGGACAAAAGATCCGGATCGCCGATGGCTTGCAATAAAATAAACGTAGTTTTCATTTCAGTTTCTTTTTCAATTCTTCTACTTTGCTGTCATACTGTTTATTGGCCCATCCCACGTATATTCCTGTGAGCACCCATGCGAGTATAATAATTCCTAAACCTACTGGTAAGCCAAGTGTTAATCCTTCGCTTATTTTTGTTGCCAACACTTCTTTATAAAACGCAACCGTTAGAATAAACCCAAAATAGGCAACCAGCATTACAAAAGCGAGCGACAAAGACACCGCCCATTTTTTGGATACAAATTTTCTGAACTCTTCTGTTTCTTGAATTTTCATAGGTATAATAATAAACAGGTCAAAAGATAAAAAAATAATTTGTAATACTTCCACTATTTTACAGATGTATTTTTTAAAAAAAAATTAACCTTTCACTTTTAAACGGTGGATTCGTTTTAAAATTAGAAGGGAATTTTTATCATACAAAATGGAAAAGTCCGCAGAAGTCTTATAGAAATTAACCTTCCTTTCATATTCTTCTCTTTTTAAAGGATAGAACGACTTTCCGTCCAACAACAATACTATATACTCGGCATTTTTTACTATGGGAAAATGGTAAATTTTTTCGCGGAAAGCGAGGTGCGAGACTATAGGTGCGTTGGCAGAAACAATTGCCTTTTCTTCAATCAATCCGAGAGCCTTGTATATTTCAGGTAAATTGAATCTCGTATCGTAATGTTTCTCTAAATAAAAAGCGGTGTTCGTATTGTCGTACCATAAGGAACATCTATCCTCTATTACAATACAACTACATGTGACGGTAACTATTGTGACAATTATAGAAATCCACTTAGAAATTCTACATGTCTTTATTTCACTCAAAAAATCAATGAGACAATAGCTCAGAATGGGTACAAATTCAATCGAATACTGGGAATTAATACCCCAAAAAACATAATCGTTGGAAAACATTTTTTGAGCATAAATAGGCAGGAGCATAATAATGTAATAGGGCCTGAACAACAACAACACACCTCCCGAAGCAACGACCATCCAGTGCGTTTCCATTTTTATGCCGTCAAACATTTTTTCACCCAAACTATTTTCATAGAGCAATGAAAAAATGTAACCAGGTCTTTTAAAAAATGTTGTCATTATTTCCGGCAATGAATTGCCAATAGGGGAATATCGGGCCAATTGGCTTACTCCTTCTCCATCCCGAATATAGGGCATTACAAACCCCACAATAACTATAAAATAACACAATGAAAAAACAAGAAGAAAAAGTTGATATACAAAGAACTTCTTATCGGACCATCCATTTTTTAAAATAAGTCCTGCAATAATAAAAACCAACCAAAGAGCCATATTTTCCTTAGCAATAAGAATCAGAAAAAAGAAAAGAAAAAGCATTTTCTTATTTTTCAATTCATGAAAGTAAATAAACCAGGGCACAAGCATGGCAGCAACTACATTGTTATGAAAATCAAAGGAGAGGGCAGAGAATATTCCCCAGATTGAAAAAAAATGAACCAAAATAATCAGCC
>DATHPH010000173.1:0-6839 GCA_035484095.1 Cytophagaceae bacterium
TGTCTCAGCGTTATAAGGATGATTTGGAAAAGGAGATTCCACAAGTAGATGCTTTTTTTGGTACCAACGAACTTCCTGCATTACTAAAAAAATTCAAAGCCGATTATAAACATGAGCTTCTTGGCGAACGTCAAACTACTACACCAAAACACTATGCCTTTTTAAAAATAGCAGAAGGTTGCGATAGACCATGTTCGTTTTGTGCAATACCTGTGATGAGAGGCAAACATGTTTCCAGACCGGCCGATGAATTGGTAAAAGAAGCAGCAAATCTTGCTAAAAATGGTACCAAGGAATTAGTGCTTATTGCACAGGATTTGACATTCTATGGATTGGATCTTTCAGGAAAGAGAGATTTGGCAGAACTGCTTCGTAAGCTTTCCGATGTAGCAGGTATCGACTGGATTCGTCTTCAATATGCCTATCCATCCCAGTTTCCATTGGATGTGTTGGATGTAATGAATGAACGAAGCAATATTTGTAAATACCTTGATATACCTTTACAACATGCCACTACGGAGATGTTGAAGATTATGCGTCGAGGCATTACGCAGGAGAGGACAGAAGAACTTTTATATACCATTCGCGAAAAAGTGCCCGGTATAGCATTGCGTACTACTTTGATAGCAGGTCATCCAGGGGAGACTGAAGCAGAATATGAAAAATTATATCGATTTGTAGAAAAACAACGCTTCGACCGTTTGGGTGTTTTTACCTATTCGCACGAGGAGCAAACACATGCCTATTCTATGGATGATTCAATTCCAATGGAAGTAAAAAAAGAACGTGCGGACAACATTATGGCACTTCAGGAAGGAATTTCACAAGAGTTGAATCAACTGAAAATCGACAAAACCTTTAAAGTGTTGGTTGATCGCAAAGAAGGAGGCTTTTTTGTAGGCCGCACGGAACAAGATTCTCCCGAAGTAGACAACGAAGTGTTGATAGACGCTAAAAATAATTATGTACGAATAGGTGATTTTGCTATGGTGAAAATTTACGATGCTACGGAATTTGATCTTTATGGGAATGTGGTGAAAGACTAAAAAATAAACTCCAATTCAACGTTTCTTTTTAAAAAGGTATCTTTTTAAGTCGTATCTAAAAATTTCATAAATTAAGCCAATGTTGTTTAATTAATTTTACAAAACGGTTGAACTAAATGGCTCTTTGATTGATTAAAGGAGGAGTATACCTAAGTCTTAACATAAAAGACATAATCGATTTAGATTTGAACTTAAGAAAATAATGATTACTACTATTCCACTGCATTCCACCAATGCTTTCTCTAAAACTTTTTTAGATTATATCTCAGGAGAGTCAACATTAATCCCCTTTTATGGATTAGCACCCAGGATTGAGAATTTCAGTTCACAGCTAATATCAAAATCATTTTCGACGGAAAAGCGACAAGTACTTTTTGATGCTCTCCAAAATCAATATCAAGGTTTTGAACTTTCCAAAAATGTGTCTAAGAATCTTGAGGCTCTTTTGAAAATGCATACATATACCGTGACTACAGGACATCAACTTAATATTTTCGGTGGCCCGTTGTATTTCATTTATAAAATTCTAACGACAATCAATACCGCAAAACAGCTCAACCTCCACTATACAGATTCGAATTTCGTTCCCGTATTTTGGATGGCAAGTGAAGACCATGATTTTGATGAAATAAATAATTTTAATCTTTTTGGGAAAAACTGGCAATGGGCTTCTGAACAAAAAGGAGCGGTAGGAAGGTTTAATCCTGAAGGAATGAAAGATCTTTTGGATAGTCTTCCCGAAAAAATAAATTTATTTGAAAAAGCCTATCGTACCCATAAGACGCTTTCAGGAGCTACCCGGTATTTTGTAAATGAGTTGTTTGGAGAGGATGGATTAATCATTTTGGATGGTGATTGCAGAGAACTGAAGAAATTATTTTCTGATACTATAAAAACTGAAATCGTAAAAAAAACAGCTCATTCGTTTGTTCAAAAAACTTCTTTGGAGCTTGAAGCAATAGGTTATGAAGCGCAGGTACATGCCAGAGAAATAAATTTATTTTATCTGGAAGATGGTTTGAGAGAAAGAATTATTCCTATAGGAGATACCTATAAAATAAATAATACGGATATGGTTTTTTCTGAAAAAGAAATACTAGAGAAGGTAGAAAGTGAACCTGAGAAATTCAGTCCGAATGTAGTATTGCGCCCCTTGTACCAAGAAACTATTTTACCTAATCTGGCATATATCGGTGGTCCTGCAGAAGTAATATACTGGTTGCAGTTGAAGGAGGTATTTGTTCATTATAATATGCCTTTCCCAATTTTAATGCCTAGAAATTTTGCTTTGTATATAAACAAAGGGAATGTTTCTAAACTTTCTAAATTGTCATTGAGCATAGAGGAGCTCTTTGTGAAGGAAGAAGAATTGAAGAACGATTATTTGGTGAAAATTTCTAAAGGAGAATTCAGATTAGATGCTGAACAAGAAGAAATAAAGAAACTATTTGCAGGAATAAAAGATAGGGCCGGACTTATTGATAAAACGATGGAGGCTACAGTAATGGCAGAGCTCCAGAAGTCTATAAAAATTCTGGAGGAATTGGAAAAGCGCTTAAAAAGAGCAGAAGAACGAAAAAATGAGACGGCTATAACGCAACTGTTAAATCTAAAAGCAAAATTATTTCCCGGAGGAGGTTTGCAGGAACGTTCTGATAATTTCATGAATTTTTATAGCAGCGATTCTGGTTTTATAGATAAACTAAAGGCAGCGTTTGATCCGTTCAATTATTCATTTTACATATTGACAGAAAGTGACTAAAGAAGAGTTAAGGAAAATTTATTTAGAAAAAAGAAAACTTTTGACTCCTTTTTCTTTAGAGGTGGATAATAAATTAATACTTGATAATTTCTTTAATTACGATTCCTTTCATTTTTCAGAAGTATCGTATATGCACTTGTTTCTTCCTATTAAAAACAAAATGGAAGTAAATACCTTTGTTATTTTGGAACGAATACACGTTGAATTCCCAAACATAAAGATAGCGTTGTCTAAAAGCAATTTTAGTGATTGCTCAATGCAATTTTTTGAGTATACTGATAATACAAAATTTGAAGAAAATGAATATGGAATTCCCGAACCAACCGGTGGCGTTATAATACAGCCAGAGCAACTGGATTTGGTGGTAGTACCACTTTTGGTAATTGATGAATATGGAAATCGTATTGGATATGGCAAAGGGTTTTACGATCGTTTTTTAGCAACATGCAGACCCGATTGTAAAAAGGTAGGTATTTCTTTTGAAGAACCTGTAGCAAGAATTAATCCTGACAAATTTGATGTGCCGTTGAATTTTTGTGTGACTCCAAAGGCCGTTTTTGATTTCAGGAAACTATAGACAATTATACTTGATTGTCATTAATATTAAAAAGCCTGATAATTATTTTATCAGGCTTTTTAAATAAAAAATTATAGTTACTTTAAGATAAGAGGATTTTTAGAACGACACTTGATATTGTATTACAAGCATTCCTCTTCGTGCTGTTTGGGTAGGAGTAACACCAATGGCACTGGCAGAGAAATAAGGTCTGCTTTGATAATCTACTGTAAACTTAGAATTATGCCCTTTGACCAGCCAGTTTACACCTACATCGATTACTGTCATTGCTTTGTAATCAAAATATTGATAAGCGGAAATCTGAGTTGAAATATAAGGCATTAAGGTTCCATGTTCTCCCAATAAATCATTTTTAAATTTATACCCTACCTGAGCAGAATATGTATTCCCGGTACCATTCATCGCAAAGGCACTACCACCACCGTTGTTGTATATTTTTCCTGCTGCACCACTATACCCCTGACCTGCGTCAGTAGGGTTGTTTACACCTAGGTTACGAATATAGTTTGGGCCAAAGTCACTATGCAAAAAGGCCGCATACACACTCAATGCAGTTCCTTTTTCTTTATTGACAGGGGCATCATAAAATACATCTAAGCCAGCATTCAACATTTGGTGATACACAACTTCTGTTTTTGCAGTGATAGGATTTGTTATATCATAGCACATCGCATTTCTCTGATATTGAATACCACCTCCGATATTAAATATTTTTTTTGCACCTAAATAAGTTCCTGTTTTGTAAGGAACCTTGTTTGCTTCAGAGTCAAAAAATTCATATTGGATGTAACCATTAAATTGTGGTTTAGGAGCAAGAGTAGAAAAGGTTGCAAAATTATTCTGCATGTTATTATTGGCGGTTACAACGGCATCCGCTGTTCCTATAGAAGCTTGACCTCCACTGATATTGGCAGGGTTATTTACAGAACTATTGACGATAAAAGGTTTTGCAATGCTTGCTCTATAAGATAATTTCTTAATGTTACCTTTCGCATATATTTGAAATTGACGAACAAACTGACTGTTTAGATCATTAGTGGTTTGTTGGTATACCGGAGGATCTAATCCCATGAAGGAAGCAACACCTGGAGAAGAGAAGCGTAATGGACCATTCCATCCACTTAAACCACCTCCGATGCTTAGAAACTTCTTGATGAATTCATAATCACCCATTGCATCCATTAAGAAAAAGCCGTATTTACGTTCAGATAAATAATTATTATTGTTCAAACCAAACTGGGTATAAAAGAAAGTACGATCACTTAATTGACCCAGTGTTTGGAAACGAACCCTTCTCAAACTAACATCCCAGGTATTGTCGGCACCTGTTGTGGAACCATTCACCGTACTATTTGGATTACTTTGATCCCAACGAACCCAAGTTTGAACTAGTCCTGTAAACTGAATAAAATGGCTTCCGTCTTCGTTCAAGGATAATTTTAGTGGTTTTAAAATATCTGGTTTAAATATTTTTTTTGGTTTTGATTGCGAAGTATCCGATTGCTGAGCAACGGCAGTATAAGCGGATAACAAGGCGATTACTATAATACCTATTTTTTTCATGGTATAATTTCTGGTTTTTTAAATGATATTTTTTTTTGCTTATCAAGGTTTCTCAGTTCTGATGAGAAAAGTTAACAATTTAGCTTTAGTGTTTAATTATAATTCATGTTTCCTGGATTTATAATTAAAATAATACGCAGTTAACAAATAATATTAAAAGGAGGCGTATAGTTCAGTATTTAGTAATAGAAAATCAATCTATTACTAAATACTGACTTACTGTTTTCTTAATTATTTTCCAATTCCTAAAGCATTGATGATGCTGAAGTAAACAGGTATCCCTACGACAATGTTGAAGGTAAAGGTTACTCCTAATGACATTGGCAACAACAAACTCATATTGGCTTGTGGTACTGCCATTCTCATGGCCGCAGGAACAGCGATATAAGATGCACTGGCACAAAGAATCGTAAATAATAAAGCATCGCCTTCTGATAAACCTAAGAAGTAAGAAATGGCAATTCCTAAAGCAGCATTTATGATTGGTGTAATAATACCAAATGCTACAAGGAATAAACCAGATTCTTTTAATGCAGACAATCTACTTCCCGCAACAAGTCCCATATCCAATAAATACAAACACAACATTCCTTTGAATATATCAAATACAAAAGGATGTACATCTTTAGCACCATGTTCGCCACCCAAATAGCCAATAATCATCGAGCCTACCAGAAGCACGATTGATCCATTAAAGAAAGCTTCTCTTAGTACTTCACTCATGTTAGAACTGTGCGCAGTTTCTATAGAATTTTTTTGTTTGCCTGCATCTTTTCTAATCATCATCAAACCTACTACAATAGCAGGAGATTCCATTAAAGCCATACCAGCAACCATATAACCACCGGAGGCAATGCCTTGTCCTGTGAGGAATGACTGGGCCGTCGCAAAAGTTACAGCACTTACAGAACCATAAGTGGCAGCGATTGCCCCAGCATTATAGAGGTCTAATTTAATTCTTAATACTCTGTAGGCTACAATTGGTACCAAAATTGCCATAAGTATACAAGCAGCGGCAATTTCCAAAATTTGGGCGGTGAATCCACTATGGTGTAATTCTATTCCTCCTTTAATACCAATATCAAATAAGAGGTATAAAGAGAAAAATTTTGCAATGGCGGGTGGTACTTCTAGATCTGATTTTACTGCTACTGCAATTAAGCCCAGAAAGAAGAAAAGAACTGCCGGGCTCGTGAAATTGTTAATTACTGCGTCTAAATTCATAAGATGGATTTTTGATTAAGGGTTTAAACTCTATACTTATTGATTATTCTGAATACACTTTTTAATTTTTACAAACCAACAAATGATGTACTTTGTTATTTTAAGAACTCGAAAAAGAACGTTGATCTGAACCAATTAATAAAAATTAACTAATTTAAATCTTAATTTTTGGTCAAATCTATTTTATAAATCTGAATCAAATCTGTTATATAGAATCAAATCTATCTTATAAATCTGAATGAAATCTGTAATTGGGGAGATAATTGACAGGGAAAAATACAAAAAAGTCAAAATGTTACTTTATCAGTCAGGTTAGTCGTAGTATAAACATATATACTATTGAAATTGTACTAATTGTAGTTTTGAAGTAGAATAATTGGAAAAAAAAGGCAGATGTTCAATCTGCTTTTTTTTCCTACCTATGTTAGGCTTATAACGATTAATTTAAGAATGATAAGACATTGTTAAAGAAACACTTTTGACGTAGTTATGAATTGATTTCACGTTTAATCGATTCTTTTATTTCAGCAATTGCCAAGTCTAATTTGATTCCATTGATGATTTCTTTTATTATTGGTGTAATAGTGGTTTTGCTGTAACCAATACTTTCTCCAAATTCTCTACAAAAATCAAACGCCGGTGGACTTATATAATCATGATGAAACAA
>DATHPH010000174.1:0-2009 GCA_035484095.1 Cytophagaceae bacterium
AAATTTGAAGGCAAGGAAGAGAAGGATTCTGTGTATTATGCGGCACTTATTGTCACTCCTGAAACTAAAAACAATCCTCAGATCGTATTGATGAAGAATGGTACCGATCTTGAAAACAGATTTATTATTTATTATAAAAATGCTATCAAATTTAATGTAAACGATGAATTCTGTTATGCCAATTATTGGAGTAAAATAGACGCAGTTTTAGGAGAATCAAAAAAAGTATATTTTTCTCCGGATGGCATATACAACAATATAAATCTATTGAGTGTTTATAATCCTGCCACCAAACAATACATATTGGATGAAATGGAAATTCAAACGGTCACCAATACGAAAGATCTTCTAACTATAAATCCAATTACTACAGCTTCTAAGAAGGTAGTGTTGCTTGGAGATCCTGATTTCGGGGTATTAAATGGTACAGCTACTTTGCGCTCAGGAAAATTAAGCCGTTTGCCTGGTTCCGGCATAGAAGTACAAAAAATTGATGGTGTTCTAAAAACAAACAATTGGGCGAGTTACTTGTATACAGGGTCTAATTCTACAGAAGAAGTAGTAAAGTCCATTCGCGATGCTAAGATTATCCATATTGCAACTCATGGTTTTTTTGAAAGAGATACGGATAAGAAAAACGATCAAACGTATAAACCTACGGATAATCCATTATTGAAATCAGGGTTGTATTTGTCTGTAGGAACAAAAAATTCTACAGAAGACGGTGTTCTCTCGGCGTATGAGGCGATGAATTTAAATTTGGACAACACTGAGCTCGTTGTGCTTTCGGCTTGTGAAACAGGTCTTGGGGAAAGTAAAAACGGAGAAGGGGTATATGGCTTGCAACGCGCCTTTCGTGTTGCGGGTGCTCGCTCTATTATCATTAGTCTGTGGAAAGTAGACGACATGGCTACTCAAAAATTAATGTCTTACTTTTATGAAGAATGGTTAAAAACAGGAAATAAAAGAGAGGCATTCACTTCAGCACAAAATAAATTAAGAAAAGAATACAAAGATCCCTTGTATTGGGGGGCTTTTATTATTGTAGGAGAATAAATAAAATAATCATGAAAAAAATACTATACACATTGGTTCTTGTCTGGACAGGATTTGCCTGTGTGGCTCAAGATAATAATGCTGCTTCCTCTAAACCGATAAATATCAATACTGATTTTATTGAGTTTTCTCCAACCGTTTCCGGTGATGGGAAAACAATGGTATTTCAATCAAACCGTGATGGCAGTTTTAAGCTTTATGAATCTACTTTACAACCGGATGGAAATTGGTCTTCACCGAAAGCCCTTGATCACATAAACAAATGGGCGAAAATGTTCATAGGTAGTCCTTGTCTGAGTCAGGATGGAAAGACGCTCTATCTTTCTATGTTCAGAGGACTAGATACAGATATGGATATTTATGTAGCAAAGAAAGGGAAAAATGATGAATGGGGTCTCCCTTTTAACATTGGGAAACCAATTACTACTTCAGCAAGCGAAACATTTCCCTCTATTTCTCCTGATGGAAAAAAACTTTTTTATACGCTTACAACGGTTGATGGAAAAGAAGCGAAATGTTCCAAAATTATGATGTCGGAACTTAATGACCGAAAAAACTGGACGAAACCTATAGAAGTAGCCGCTCCTATCAACGCCTCTTGCGACAAATCAGCAACAATGGTTTATGATAATAAAACTATTCTTTTCTCAAGTAACAGCAATGGGAATTATGACCTATTCCGTTCAGAAATGTCCGCTCCAAATTCCTGGAGTCAACCGGTAGCGTTGAATTATATAAACTCTCCCGATCCTGAAATAAATGCTTCTCTTACGGCATCAGAAGATTATATTTATTATGCTAAAAAAGGAGATATATATTTTGCCCCTGTTCCTGATAATGAGAAATTACACGGACTGAAATTGGAAGGAGAATTCCTTGATCTTGAAACTGGAAAACCAGTCATAGGAAAACTATTTTTGGTTGACTCAATGGGAAAAGATACGTTGAAAAGA
>DATHPH010000175.1:0-11456 GCA_035484095.1 Cytophagaceae bacterium
GCATCCTATGTTCATTATCCGTATTTATACCTGGGTATTCTTATGTTGTTATTTGCAGTGGTGCTTTTTTTTGCAGATATCCCCAATATTGATACGAGTACTATTGAACCGTTAAATAAAATTACTTCTTTACGAAAAAGACACGTGATGCATTTTCCGCAACTTCGGTTGGGGGCATTTGCTATATTTTCTTACGTAGGGGCGGAAGTAGCGTTGGCGAATTATATTGAGGTTTTTGCAAAAGAGGTTTCTCAATTTTACTGGGGAGCCGCCATGGTTGGTCGATTTATAGGAAGTATTTTACTGACAAAATTCAGCGTGCGCAAATCTGTCGTGTTCAGTGCGTCAATGTCTATTTTGCTTATCCTCCTTTCCATTGCGATGACAGGAAGTAATATTTCGGTTTGGCTGATCGTTTTTGTAGGATTGTTTAATTCTATTTTGTTCCCATCTCTCTTTACACTAGGAGTAAATGGGTTAGGGAAGTTTTCGATTGATGGATCTGCTGTTCTGATTATGTTTATTGTGGGTGGGGCTGTTGTTCCTTTCAATGTTATAAATTATTCGTATGTCAGTTACAAAATTGCTTTTCTTATTCCTATACTATGTTATATATACATTGGGTTATATGGATATAGATTCTCTAAATTTGAAATTCGTGACGATTTAAAAGATTTGCATGACTAACGAGGTCATATTTTTTTGATAAAATTTTTAGAAAAAGCATAAAATAGTAAAGAGTGAACATGAAAATAAATAGAGAATGGATTGGCAGGCGAGAATAGAAAAATCGGAAACGAGGGTTTTTAAAGCAGTGTTCCCTAATACAACGAATCATTACGACACTTTATTCGGAGGAACTGCCATGCAACTCATGGACGAAGTCGCCTTCATAACAGCTACCAGGTTCAGCCGTTTGAAAATGGTCACCATGTCAAGTGATAAGATTGATTTCAAAAAACCTATTCCCGCAGGTACGTTGATTGAACTCGTTGGAAAAGTAGTAAAAGTCGGAAATACGAGTTTATTAGTGGAAGTTGAAATTTTTGTAGAGCAAATGTATTCGGAAAATAGGGAAAAAGCGATTACAGGTAATTTTACATTTGTAGCAATCGGAGAAGACAAAAAACCTGTAAAAATTTCGTAACAGGTATTTTGTGGTATCTATTTTTTATCCGACGATAATCACGTTTAAAAGGTAGTAAGCACCCTGTCCTTATGATTCTTACTGTATTTTTGTTGGCTCGCCTTTGGTGAGGTATTTTTCATATTTCTTTTCTTGCATGAGGTATTAGAATAGAAGGTTAAAGTTATTTTTTATTTCCCAATGGCCTTTGTTTAATAGATGGTTAGAAAAATGGAAGAAAAAACAAGAGCGATTTGTTGCATTTGATTAGGGCAAGCCTTTCAAAGAACGATTTGAACTTATTGAAAATTCGAATAAATAGAAAATATCTACCTGGTTGTCAGTGCCATAATAACCAATTACGTTTGATTGGTTAAACACCCTTTTAAAATAGTTTATATTAAAGTTCTCATTTAGAGAACTTTTTATTTGTTTTTGTTGTATATATGAGAGTACATTTAATCAGAAAAGAAACTATTCGGGATTACGTCAGGGATAATGCACAAAGCAAAATTTCGTTTGAAGAGTGGCTGACTGCCTTAAAAAGGGTCGAATGGAAAGCTGCAAATGACATACAGCGAACGTTTGGCGCGGCTGACATACTAGGTATGGGTTCAAATAGAATTGTTTTTAATATTGGAGGAAATAATTATAGAATGATTTGTAAATATGCTTTCGGCGAAAAAGAAATTCATTTATTTATATGTTGGATTGGCACACACGCAGAATACGACAAATTGAACAAAGAGAATAAACAATATACCATTAATCAATACTGATATGAATGATTTAAAATATAAAGTAAGCAAAACTAAAAAACAGTATAATGAGTATGCCAATATACTGGAAGAACTAGTTTTTGGAAAAGCTAAAACAAAAGAAACAAAAGCTGAAATCGAATTGCTTACCCTTCTAATCGAGCACTGGGACAAGGAACATAATACTCTTACCGATATTGACCCAGTTCAATTATTGAAATACCTGATGAAGGAAAATAAAATATCACAAACTGATTTAACAAAAATACTAGACATAAGTAAAGGGTTGGTTTCTGAAATTCTTAGTTATAAAAAAGGAATGTCCAAAGAAGTCATTCGGAAACTTGCGGAGTTCTTTAAAGTTTCGCAGGAAGGTTTTAACAGGAGCTACCCATTAGTGTCTGAAGTTACCAGAGGTCATGGAAACGAAAAACTAATGAACACCAAGAAGGAATTTGTAAAGGCTTGAAAAAGCTTTTTTGATGCTGAATTATACTTCCATACTCTGATTCTAAGTACCTCAAAACTATTATTCGTTAAATTTTAATGTCCCAAGTCGATAATTTTTAATTTTCTCAACCCCCCAAATGTTCCATTCGTTTGTAGAATTTTGAAAAGTTAGGTAAGGACAGATAGCAATTTTTGGGTCCACCTTATCAAAAAGTTGCTTTTTGTGGATGCTGCCAAGCGAGTCTATGGTAACAAGGACAGGTACTGGATCGCGGCCCATTTTTTTAAGATGCTCTTTTTTGTTCGTTGCTACATTCTCTTTGGCATCGTTGAAAATAATGTATAATTTTTTGTCATCCTTATTATAAGTAGAAGCATAGCCGGAATATTCCATAAACCATTGTGCTTTATATACTATACTATGATAAATAAGCATTCCGTTTTTATCGTAACAGGCAATCCTTATTTCATTTTCAAATATGGGTACGGTTGAACGAAAATCAACATATTCATATTGTAAAATGATAGAACCATCGTCCGGGGTTATGCAATTAATAGTCTGAAAAGTGGAGGTTTCACCCAGCGGAAATGCTGCTTTACTAACACTCTCAATTTTGGTAGTAGCAGCGTTCAGGTGCAGATAAAAAGAACCCTCGATAAGCAAAGGTTTTTTTTCAGTAGTATAAAATCCAACAATAGCCATTTGATCGGATTTATCCATGTGGAAAACACAATCGTCTATCATAGTGTTTTCTCCAAGGTCTAAAATAGTTTCCTCAAGATGATTCGTTGGAAAATGATAAGTATACAATGCTGTTGAGTAACGACTTCTATATAAATTATTTCTTGACAGAAAAAATATCCGACTTTGATTGTCTATACTTAGCCTGACATCTGAAAGCCAAGAAAATAGTAATTCACATTCTTTCTTTTGTTGATGTAAGACTTTAAAGTATGTAGTAGATAGATCAGATTTCATCACTGCTATTTTAATATTGTCATCCAGTATACTAACAAGTATTTTTGAAGAATCAGGAGACATAGCAAGACTAATACGATTTATCCTATTATTCGATTGGATTTCTGTGACCTTGTTGTTTTTCCCAGTGAGAGTTCCATCAAAGTTCACTTCGTGTAAATAAAAAGCATAAGTAGATTTTTTTTTATCGTATGAGGTAACTAATATTATAAATTTATCTTTAAATGTAAGTATTTCCTCCACTCTTATGAGAGAAGTAGCGCGTTCAGGAAAATCTAACATGTTCAGTTCTTTAGAAAAAATAAGATTATTATTTGAGTCAAACTTATTTAGTATAAAATGGTTCTCTGATTCCAATGTAATTTTATAAGGAGTCGTTCTATTTAACCAGAATGTATACTTTGTTAAAATATCCTTTCTCAAAAACCTTGCTTCGGATGTGCCTGCCAAAAAAGCACTTGTCTGTGTGTATATGGGTTGTTTAAATAAATTTCCCCATACCACAGAGCTGTTTTGAGCTACCAAAATATTGATTGTGAAGATAGGAATTAGTGTTATTATAAAAATAGCTTTCATAGTAGGAGTATAATAAAATTACAATTTAATACAAAGATAAGAAGTTTTAAAATATCAATTTGACGGATAGCGTTTACAATTCATTTTACCGTACATCTGCCTTTTTGATAAGTTTTGTTTTTATAAAGGTTGAACTTTTTTGTATAGATGACCCTGAAACTTCGAAACGTTACAGTTCTTTTTGAAATTCATTAAATAAAAAAATAATGTAGATTGAAAATTTTAAATTTCTGGACAATTGGAGACGTCGTCAAAGTAATCACTGTATTTATTTTTAGAGTTTAAATTTATCTAAAAATATTACCGAGAATGTATGAAAAAATTCAATCCTATTGAGGGTATAATAAGCTTCGCAGAGCCATTGATAGTCGTCGTAGTAGTCTTATGACTTAATGGATCTGTATATATCGAACTACCTTTATAATGATTTTCATTGAAATAATTAATCATGAATTCCAATGAAAATTTATGATTAATAAAATAACTAATACCTGTACCGATCATAAAATTAAATCCTTTATCATATAACCTTGTGATCAATGGTGCATTACTATAAATAAATAATGATGGTGAACCCATATAAGTATGTCCCCCCGCACCTATACCTAATTGACTATATAAAGATATTTTTTTCCTCACTAAGTAATAATGTCTTAAATAAACATTACCTCCATATCCTTTCGTCCTGAATGTTTCATAAGACTCTTTAGTGAAATTGCTGGTATAATAGGGCATAATTCCAATAGAAAAATTTTTCAAGATAAAATACCCGAAATAGAGATTGATTTCAGGTGTATGTGTACTTTCTATAGTATTCTTATTTGTAATAAGGTTTTTGTTTATACCAAAATTTAATGGGGAACCCATTACGCCTATTTGTATTGTCCCTTTTTCATATTGAGAAAATACTCGAATGCTTATTATAATGAACAAAACAAATAAGCTTATTCTTTTTGTCATTTTTTAATTTATCTTAAACTATCAGCACACTATTTAAACAAAACAAGATTACTTTACCTAAAAAACTAGCTTTTCATACAATTGAGAGATTTGTAATATTAAGTTGAAATAATTTATGCTAAAATAATTTCTTAAACTATCCCTCTAAACAATTACCCAATTCTATTGATTTTCGCTCCAAGTGCGTTTAACCTTGTGTCTATATTTTGATACCCCCTGTCAATTTGTTCGATGTTGTGAATCGTACTTTTTCCGCTGGCACTCATAGCCGCAATAAGCAACGCAACACCGGCACGAATATCCGGAGAAGTCATGGTTACGCCTTTTAAAGAATATTTTTTATCAAGACCAATCACAGAAGCCCTATGCGGATCGCATAGAATAATTTGGGCACCCATGTCAATAAGTTTGTCTACAAAAAATAAACGGCTTTCAAACATTTTTTGATGAATCAAAACAGATCCTTTTGCCTGAGTAGCTACCACCAGCACAATACTTAAAAGATCGGGTGTAAAACCAGGCCAAATAGCATCGGCAATTGTAAGAATAGAACCATCAATAAAAGTGTCAATCTGATAATGCGATTGAGAAGGAATATAAATATCATCTCCTCTCAACTCCATTTGTATGCCCAATCGTTGAAAGGTAGAAGGGATTACGCCCAACATATCAATTCGGCAGTTTTTGATGGTGATTTCCGATTCGGTCATTGCTGCCATACCAATAAAACTTCCAATCTCAATCATATCCGGAAGAATGGTATGTTCTGTGCCTCCCAAATATTCTACACCATCTATTGTGAGCAGATTAGAGCCAATGCCGGAAATTTTAGCGCCCATTCT
Organism: Cytophagaceae bacterium; assembly: GCA_035484095.1. GTDB lineage: Bacteria > Bacteroidota > Bacteroidia > Cytophagales > Cytophagaceae > JANYCO01. Next base: position 5,692 of record DATHPH010000175.1, read on the forward strand.
GTTGAGCATAGCGCAAAGCTGCTGAAGGTAAGGTTCGCAAGCCGCATTGTAAATGGTGGTTCTGCCTTTTGCCAATACTGCTGCCATCACGATGTTTGCCGTTCCTGTTACTGAAGCTTCGTCCAGCAGCATATAGCAACCTTGAAGATTGCTGGCATCGATATGAAAAAAACTATCTTCTGTATCGTAATTAAATTTGGCACCCAGTTTTTCAAATCCTAAAAAGTGTGTATCCAACCTCCTTCTTCCAATCTTATCTCCTCCTGGTTTTGGCATTTTAGCTTTTCCAAACCTTGCCAGGAGAGGACCTAAAATCATAATGGAACCACGAAGTGCGGCTGCTTTTTTCTTAAAATTTTCTGTTTCTAAAAAATCTAAATGAACCTCTTTGGCCTCAAATTTATAGGTAGAACTATCAATTTTTGTCACAAGGACACCGAAATTATTTACCAGTTCTATTAATTTATTTACATCAATAATGTTGGGAACATTTTTTACTACAACTGGCTCTGGAGTAAGAAGTACGGCACATAAAATTTGCAATGCTTCATTTTTGGCTCCTTGTGGAATAATCTCACCTTTCAGTGGATGCCCACCTATGATTTCAAATGCACTCATTAAAAATTATTTTCTTTTAAATCTGTTTGTGTTTCCACCACCATTGCCGCCTGTACGGTTAGTGCGCTGATTATTGCCACCACCATTCGAATTCCTGTATTTATTGGTCGAATTACTGTAATTACCGGAGTTTCCACCATTGTTGGCTTTCGCTTCGTACACAGTTCCATAACCTGAACTTCCTCCATTGCCATTGTTGGAGAAATTATTTCCGGAACTATTTCCGCCACCTTGAGGTTTTATTTTTTCGTTGGTGTCAAATAAACTTAACGATTTGACCTTTTCTTCGTTTACTTTAAGTTTTCCTTTCGACATTTCTTTAATGTGCGAGATAATTACATCGTCTTCAACGTTATCCTTGTTCCAGGTAACATAGAATTTTTTCATGGTACGTCCAAGGTATATGATGGCCGCCTCTTGTTCTTCCGGATCTTCCATATCGATGGCTTTCTGAATCACAAGTTCAATATTTTTTCCATAATGTTTGTAATACAATTTATTAGAATTGTACGCAACATTTGATGGTTTTTTACCAATGGCCGCTTTTTCAGGCATTGGGTATGGGCTATCTACTTCTAATTGAAAATTTGAAATGATATAAAGTTGATCCCATAGTTTACTATAATGCTCCTGAGTTTCTTTTATGTTAGGATTGATCTGACGCATCAATTCAATGCATGTCACTGCATATTTTGTCCGCAAGTCGCGGTCTTCAATTTTAAGAATATACTCAACTATATTCTGCACATTCCTGCCATATTCTTTTAGAATGATGTCTTTATCTTGATCTGGAAGTTCCATTATGTATTTTATGATTACTGTTTCTAACAAAAATAAGGATATATCTTGATTATTAAAAGAGTTTAGAGAAACTATAAAACTTTGATTATTGAAGGGATAGGAGCAATGTAGATAAATAGTTAATCTGAAACATGCATAAAATGATTTTCTCCCCCACTTTTTTCAAGAGTGCCTATATTACTGATAATTCGTAAAGACGTACGTAAGAATGTTTGCTCCCATTTGGAGTGCTTTTTGTCGTATTTCTTCCGGATCATTATAAATAATTTGGTCTTCCCACCCGTTTCCCAGGTCACATTCGTAGGTATAATAAACCAAAAGTCTTCCTTCAAAAAATAATCCATACCCTTTAGGAGGTTTGCCATCGTGTTCGTGCACTTTTGGTAATCCGTTCGGAAAATTGAATTTCTGGTGATAAATTGGATGTGAAAAGGGAAGTTCTACCAATTCAAGTTCTGGGAAGACTTTCTTTAATTCAAGACGTATAAATTTATCCATTCCGTAGTTATCGTCTACGTGGAGAAATCCACCGCTAATTAAATAATTTCTTAAATTCTGTGCCTCTGGTTCTGTAAATACTACATTTCCATGTCCCGTCATGTGTACAAAAGGATAATTGAAAATTTCTTTACTTCCTGTTTCTACGATTTCCTCTTCTGGTGCCAAACTCATTCTTAATTGTGCATTACAAAAACGAATTAAGTTTGGTAAAGAAGTTTTGTTGGCATACCAATCACCGCCGCCACCGTATTTTAATTTTGCAATTTTTAAAGTTGTCTGTTGTGCATACGCCAACGGTAATAGTGAGAAAGTGGTAAGTAGTAAAAAAGAAATTTTAAGTTTCATATAGATCTTTTAATCCTAAGTAAAATTAATGTTTTTGAAAACGATTGTAATTTATTGATATTTCAATACGAGATTTGTTAGTTGCACAACACTGATTTGCGTCAATAACAAAAATCTAACCTCACCGTTTTCTATTATGGAAACCATTTACATATCGTATTATTACATAAGGATGTAAAATGCTTTTACTCGTAAATAAAGACTTCATCCATAAGTGTTGTCTTTGCAAAGTAATTCAAATATACTAAACGGATTGCGAATATTGAAAAAAACAAACAAGGGATGATTGATCTTACGTGTGGATATAGATCCGTGAATTTTACTTCATTAAATGGCAGGTAAAACACGCAGCAAGCGCAGCCGTTTCTGTGCGTAATCGATTTTCCCCTAGACTGACCGGAATGTAATGATGCGTCAATGCCAGTTGGATTTCATTTTTACTGAAATCGCCTTCCGGTCCAATTAATATAAGTACGGAATTTTTTTCAGCAATTTCTGTTTTAAATAATTTTCTTTCTCCTTCTGCTAAATGTGCAATATAACCCACCTCTTTTTGTGGCATAGCGGCAAATTCTGAAAAGGGAATCATCTCGTGTAAGATAGGTAAATAGAGGTTCATGGATTGTTTCATAGCACTCACTGCTATTTTTTCTATCCTTTCTAAGTTGATATTCTTCCTTTCTGAACGATCACACAAGAGAAAACTTATTTCGTCAATCCCGATTTCGACAGCCTTTTCTACAAGCCATTCCATTCGATCTATATTCTTGGTAGGCGCTACAGCGATATGGATATAATACGAACGTTTTTTTTGTTCTTCGATTGTATTAAAAATAGTAAACCCGCATTTTTTCGGGTTTGCTTTGCTGATTTCTGCATTGTATAAATGTCCTTTGCCATCGATGATGGAGATAGGATCTTTCTCCTTCAAACGAAGTACCTTTATAGCATGCAACGATTCTTCTTCGTTTAATAAGGGATCTTCGGTTGGATTAGGATGAAAAAATAATTTCATTTTTATAATTTTTCCCGTAATTCAATTAAAAAATCTTTGAGTTTTAATAAAGATTCTTTCACTTCATTTTTTCCTTCCGTACCGGTTTGGTTTTTATGATCCTTTAGGAATTCTTTTGCCCCTTGAAGTGTGTAGCCTTTTTCTTTTACCAAATGAAAAATAAGCTTAAAATTTAAAATATCAGCATTCGTATATTGGCGATTGCCTTTTCGGTTTTTTTGCGGACTTAAAATGTCAAATTCTTTTTCCCAAAATCGAATTAGTGAGGGCGCAACTTTAAACATAAAGGCTACTTCGCCAATGCTAAAATATTTTTTCTCTATTTTTTTTTCCTTATAAGGCATTTTCGTTTCTCAAAAATGATATGACCGTGAATTTAACGAAAGTCTGTTAAATACCTATTTTTGAGTGATAATTGCAAATTTGTTTTAAATGTGGAATAAAGCATTTTGCTGACGGCACTCTTCAGCTAAGCACTTATAACCTTGCTAACTCAACGATTGATTCTCCTGCTCTGCAAGTTCTAATATTTTTTTGTACTGCTCGGAGTTTAGACCTTTGAAGAAATAATGAACAGGATTTACTCTTATCCCATTATGGATAACTTCGTAATGAAGGTGCGGAGCAGTGGCAGCACCGGAAGAGCCGGAATAACCAATTAATTCCCCCCGTTTTACTTTTTGCCCAACTTTAACTTTAAATGTTTCTAAGTGAGCGTATTTTGTAACATACCCAAATCCATGGTTAACTTCTATCTCATTCCCATATCCGCCCGCATTTCGGGCAGTTGTAATAATTACACCGTCTCCGGTTGCATAAACCGGGGTTCCTTTGGAAGCACTGAAATCAACCCCTGAATGGAAAAGACGCATTTTGTAAATAGGATGCATTCGATACCCAAATCCGGAAACCAATTTTGTCAGGTTGGGATTTGACATCGGTTGAATGGCAGGGATACCAGCCAATAAAGCACTTTTTTGTTTTGATAAAGCTAAAATTTCCTCGTACGATTTACTTTGAATATAGGCTTTCTTTTTTATCCTATTAAGTTTATCCATCGTAGAAAGAATAAGATCTTGTTGCGAAATATTTTTATCAAGTAGATTTCGGTAGATATCCATGTCACCCATTCCGGAGTTTCTAATGGAAGGGGAAATAGGAGGAGTTTCAAAGATGGAACGGTATACTTGATCGTCTTTGTCCTGAAGACCGGTAAGTACCTTATCCATTTCATTCATTTCCTTGTTCATTATTTTATAATAAAAATTCAAGTCTTTGTTTTCCCGATTTAAAAATTGTTCCCTTGGAGATTGAAAAAAATAGTTGTAAGCAAATAAGAGACCTGTAGCAAATACGAGTGATAAAATAATATATCCCAATGTGTTGATAACGACATCGGAAGTGCTTGTTTTTAGCTTTTCAAACTTACACGTTTCGGTATCGTAGTAATATTTTATTTTTGACATAAATAATGTTAATTTTGCTCCCCCTTGGGAAAGTTAATAGTCGAATCGTTATTTCTTAATTGAATTAGAGCAAATTTCCAATACAATTTAGTAACGTTTTGGTTCGTTAAAAATTTAAATTATGAAAATAATAACGGATATGCAAATTGCTATTGGCTTTCAAACCCCGAACGAATAACTATAGAACATGATGACTTCAAAAGAAATACGCCAGAAATTTTTAGATTATTTCAAATCGAAAGACCACCTGATTGTTCCATCTGCTCCTATTGTAAATAAAAATGATCCTACCTTAATGTTTACCAATGCAGGGATGAATCAGTTCAAAGATTATTTTTTGGGTAATCAGGTTCCAAAACATCCCCGAATAGCAGATACTCAAAAATGTCTTCGTGTATCAGGAAAGCACAACGATTTGGAAGAGGTAGGAATAGATACCTATCATCATACCATGTTTGAAATGCTGGGGAATTGGTCTTTTGGAAATTATTTTAAAAAAGAAGCGATCGAATGGTCCTGGGAATTGTTGACAAAAGAATTTGGCTTACCTGAAGACAGATTATACGTTACTGTTTTTGGAGGAGATCCTAAAGAAAAATTGGAAAGGGATAATGAGGCGGTAGAATTTTGGAAACAATGGGTAAAGGAAGACCGCATTCTTTTCGGAAGTAAAAAAGATAATTTCTGGGAAATGGGCGATCAGGGACCTTGCGGACCTTGCACCGAAATTCATATCGATCTTCGTATGGAGGAAGAAATAAAAAAAGTACCGGGCAAAGATCGAGTAAACAACGACGATCCGCAGGTGATTGAAATTTGGAACAATGTATTTATACAATTCAATAGAAAAGCAGACGGAAGCTTAGAAGAACTTCCTGCAAAACATGTGGATACCGGAATGGGCTTTGAGCGTCTGGTACGTGCGGTACAAGGGAAAACATCCAATTACGATACCGATGTATTCCAACCTACGATACAATATATTGCTCAAAACTGTGGTATACAATACGGTGCGGCAG
>DATHPH010000176.1:0-2714 GCA_035484095.1 Cytophagaceae bacterium
TTGCGGAAAGCACTGGTAGCCACTGCAACTATTTTCCCAACCTTATATTCTGCAATTTTTTTCTCAAAATGACGCATGGTACTGAGTGCACGCTCTGCGGCTTCCTCCGATATAAACCCTAAATTAATACCACCTTTTCCAATTCTAACAGGGCTTTTTTCAGCATAAACAGTTTGGGTATTTTCCCCATCTGTATCAACGATCAAAAGATGAAATGTATTTGTACCCAGATCAATGACAGCAATCCGTTCTTGTTTCATAATGATAATAATCCTTACGAATATAAAGTATTATTCTTGCGTAAAAAATTTACTAAAATTATTAAAATGAAAATTTTGGTTTAACTTAAAGCAGTAATTCAAAAAAAATATGAACCGTAATACGTTGAAATCTGAAAATCTAAAAGAGAAAAACCTAAAAGCCATGCTGGGCGGTGGTCTGGAAAAACAGGAGATTCAACACAAAAAGGGAAAGTTGACCGCACGAGAACGAGTAGAACTTTTGTTGGACAAAGGCTCTTTCGAGGAAATAGGAAAATTTGTAACCTCTCGTACAACGGACACGGAAGAAATATTGGGTGATGGAGTTATAACCGGATATGGTACAGTAGCAGGAAGACTTGTGTATGTGTATTCGCAGGACTTTACTGTATTTGGAGGCTCTTTATCAGAAGCACATGCCGAAAAAATTGTAAAACTCATGGATCTGGCGATGAAAAATGGTGCTCCGTTAATAGGACTCAACGACTCAGGAGGTGCCAGAATACAGGAGGGGGTAGTCTCTTTGGGAGGATATGCGGATATTTTTTACCGGAACACACAAGCATCCGGTGTGATACCGCAAATTTCTGCCATCATGGGACCATGCGCTGGTGGGGCGGTGTACTCCCCAGCATTGACCGATTTTATCCTGATGGTTGAAAATACGTCTTACATGTTTGTTACCGGACCGAACGTGGTAAAAACCGTTACCCACGAAAATGTTACCTCGGAAGAATTGGGAGGAGCCAGCGCTCATAGCATGAAAAGTGGTGTCACCCACTTTGCTTGTACCAACGATGTAGAGTGTATTCAGTACATAAAGAAACTTTTAAGCTATCTTCCTCAAAACTGCGAAGAAGTTGCTCCTGCTTATTTATACGAACCTAAACCAACCGAAAAAATTAGTATTTTGGATTCTATTCTTCCGGAAAATCCCAATCAACCTTATGACATGCGAGAAGTAATTACGGGAATCGTTGATGCGGAATCTTTTTTTGAGGTACATAAAAATTTTGCAGAAAATATTGTAATAGGTTTTGCCCGATTGGCTGGGAAAAGTATCGGAGTTGTAGGCAATCAACCTGCTGTATTGGCCGGGGTGTTGGATATCCATGCCAGTATCAAGGCTGCTCGTTTTGTTCGCTTCTGCGACTGTTTTAATATTCCTTTAGTAGTCCTGGTGGATGTACCAGGTTTTCTTCCGGGCACACAACAAGAATGGAACGGCATTATTGCCAACGGAGCCAAATTATTATTTGCCTTTTCAGAAGCTACGGTACCTCGCATTACAGTCATTACCCGAAAAGCATACGGTGGTGCCTACGATGTAATGAACTCAAAACATATCGGAGCTGATATGAACTTTGCGTGGCCTTCTGCTGAAATAGCCGTAATGGGAGCCAAAGGTGCTGCGGAAATCATTTTCAAAAAGGAAATTGCAGAAGCAAATGACCCTGCAAAAAAATTACAGGAAAAAATAGAAGAGTATACCCAGAAATTTGCCAATCCTTATATAGCAGCAGGAAGAGGATACATTGACGAAGTTATCCTTCCTTCAGAAACCAGAAAGAAACTTATTACCGCTTTTGAAATGCTTAAAAATAAGATTGCTAAATTACCAAGAAAAAAACATGGCAATATTCCTTTGTAAATAATTTGGATTCCTACGATCTACCTTTATCTTTGAAACCCTTATCAATTTAAAAAAATGAGTGAAGAAAGTTTAAAATTTTTGGAGCAATACATCAACAATGCTTCCCCGACAGGTTTTGAAACATCCGGACAGAAAATGTGGTTGGATTATGTACGACCTTTCATTGATGAATATATCACAGATACTTATGGAACGGTAGTAGGAATAATTAATCCGGAAGCTACTTACAAAGTAGTGATTGAAGCTCATGCAGACGAAATTTCCTGGTTTGTCAACTATATTACCAAAGACGGGTATATCTATTTAAAAAAGAACGGCGGTTCGGACCATGCAATTGCGCCTTCCATGAGGGTAAATATTCATACGGATAAAGGTATTGTGAAAGGAGTATTTGGATGGCCTGCCATCCATGTGCGCGATAATGAAAACGACAAACCACCTTCCATGAAAAATATTTTTTTGGACCTTGGATGTGAAACCAAAGAAGAAGTAGAAGCATTGGGAGTGCATGTAGGTTCTGTCGCTACATTTGAAGACGAGTTTATTACTCTAAACGACCGCTTCTATTTAGGACGCGCACTTGACAATAGAATAGGAGGTTACATGATTGCAGAAGTAGCCCGCAAACTAAAAGAAAATAACATCCGACTTCCTTTTGGGTTGTATATAGTAAATGCCGTACAGGAAGAAATCGGACTTCGCGGAGCGGAAATGATAGCGCACAGAATTAAACCGGATCTTGCCATTGTCACAGATGTATGCCACGATACACAGTCTCCGGTATACGATAAAAAGGTAAA
>DATHPH010000177.1:0-2192 GCA_035484095.1 Cytophagaceae bacterium
AAACAATAAGATGGGAATGGCCGATGCTTTCGGACACGAATTAATAAGTACAAAATACGAGCAAATAGAAGAACTGGGCAATTCCCATATAATGGCTAAAGAGCATGGCCTCGGAGGAATTTTAAATGAAAATGGGGATATCATCGTTCCTTTTAACTATTCTGTCATCCAATACGACCCCGAGCATAATAGAATCATTACCATGGAACCTGGAAATGAAAAAATAGTTGACTATTAAATTGTTGACTTTCTTCCGCACAAAAGGATGTTTACTTATCACAATTACATTGATAGAAATTTTCGTTCTATGTCGTTTGTATGACATTAAATCTGGTCTTTAATTTTGTACTTGCATTCAACTACTACTATTGGTAACTTGAACCTAAACGAACTGACTTTCAATGAAAAGGATTTTCTTTCTGCTAATGGCAACCTGCTGCTTGCTTAGCTGCCAGAGTACTTCTACTAAATCGCAAAATATGACCGATCCAAAACATCCGAATAATCCCTATTATTCACATACCGATACTACTTTATTGAATCTCCCGGATGCTACCTGGAAAAAAATTCTCCCGAATGAAGTATACCAGATAGCGCGCAATAAAGATACAGAAAGACCCTTCACAGGAAAATATTACAACTATGAAGGAATTGGCACCTATTATTGTGCAGCTTGTGGCAATACGTTGTTTCGTTCTGATTCTAAATTTTCCAGTACTTGCGGTTGGCCCAGTTTTTTTGAAACGACCAGGAAAAATAGTGTTCTTTATAAATCGGACACTTCCTTTGGAATGGAAAGAACAGAAGTATTGTGTGGGCGCTGTAATGCTCATTTAGGACACCTATTTGATGATGGGCCTCCTCCAACCGGCAAAAGATATTGCATGAATTCTGTTGTATTAGAATTTGAACCGGACGAAAACACAAAAACCAAGCAGTAACCGATGTCTTTGTAATGACTTTCATTTAATTCGTCACAATTCTTATAGCGCTTATCTCAGGTAACGTTGTTGGCTTCTTAAGTGGGATTCCTAAAAAATTATACGTTTGTGTAATTTACACAAACAAAAAAGCGAAACTACTTTTCAGTAATTTCGCTTTTAAATATTCCGTTTTAAAATTATTTTCTAAAATTTTTCCCAGGATAATACGCTAATTCACCCAATTGTTCTTCGATACGAAGTAGTTGGTTGTATTTCGCCATCCGGTCGGAACGAGAACAAGAACCAGTTTTAATCTGACCACAATTTAATGCAACAGCAAGATCTGCTATTGTATTATCTTCTGTCTCACCACTTCTGTGACTCATTACACTTGTATATTTTGCTCTTTGAGCCATGCTCACCGCATCAATCGTTTCTGTTAAAGATCCAATTTGGTTTACTTTTACAAGAATAGAGTTCGCAATTCCTTCTTCTATTCCTTTAGAAAGACGTTTCACATTGGTTACAAAAAGATCATCCCCTACTAACTGCACTTTATCTCCTATCAATTTGGTAAGCTCTGTCCATCCGGCCCAATCGTCTTCCGCCATTCCATCTTCAATAGAAGCAATTGGATAACGTTTAGCCAAGTCAGCCCAAAAAGCAGCCATTTGAGAAGAAGTTAATTTTTCTCCAGTAGATTTTTTCAAATGATACAATTTAGTTTCTGCATCGTAAAACTCCGAGGAAGCCGCATCAAAAGCGATCATCACATCTTCTCCCGGTCTGAAACCTGCAACCTCTATTGCTTTAATGACCGTTTTAAGTGCTTCTTCATTGGAAGCAATATTTGGTGCAAAACCACCTTCATCGCCTACATTGGTAGACATTTTTTGTGATTTTAATACTTTGGCAAGGTTATGAAAAATCTCGGTTCCCATTTTCATAGCTTCAGTAAAAGATTTTGCACCTACTGGCATAATCATGAATTCTTGAAAATCGATCGAGTTATCAGCGTGCGAACCACCGTTGATAATATTCATCATTGGTACAGGAAGTGTGTTTGCATTTACACCACCAACATATCTGTATAATGGCATTCCTACTTCTTCGGCAGCAGCTTTTGCTACTGCAAGAGAAACACCCAGAATAGCGTTCGCGCCTAATTTGCCTTTATTGGCAGTACCGTCCAGCTCGATCATTATTTTGTCAATCAAATTTTGATCGAATACGGAAGAGCCGATTAGTTCCCCGGCAAGAATATCATTT
>DATHPH010000178.1:0-3991 GCA_035484095.1 Cytophagaceae bacterium
AAAGCCTCTTTTGCATGAGTTTGTATTGTTTTTGCAGTATTTCCTTTTCTGGAGATGGTAATTCCGAGCTTTCGGCATAATAAACAAATAAGCGAACAATATAGAATAAGCCGGAGAACCAAGTAACGATAAAAATAATGTGGATTGCTTTAATATATTGGAAATACATAGTGTAAAGATACGTTTTTTACATTCATATTATGAAACAATAGGGCTTCAAGTGTTTGAGTTGAGATAATAGGAACTCAAAATCGGTTTAAGGTCTGAAGCCATTTAATTAAAAGATTTTATTTTCATAAATAGATTTCTTCAACAGAATTTAAGCTTCGATAAATTCAAAATCCTTCCTTTTCGTGAAATTTTAAAGGTTGAAAAAAAAAATTAACTTTTTTTTTGCCTCTTAATTTTAAGGAGCAATTGTTTACGTTTATAATACTTTTTCAGAAACGATGTAAAAAAATATCCACTTTAATAAGTTCTTTCCTTTTCTACGTATAAAATTTAGTTATGACACTGACATTTTGCTGTTTATACCTCATTTTGGAACTCTTAGCCAACTTTTTTTAAAAATAAATTGTAATAATTTTACGATAGAAAATAAATAAACTAATAATTAAAACACATAAATTGATTTCAAACATGGAACAAGTACAAAATAATACCGCTACTAAAAGTGTAAAAGCAAACGTAATCGTATTGGCTATTACCATTGCAAGTTTAATTATTGTTGCTATTGCAAAAAACATGGCTGCATAGTAAAAGATTAATTTTTTTACAAAAAGTAAAAGAGCTCTTGAATTAATTCAAGAGCTCTTTTACTTTTTATTAGTAACTTTTAACTTTAATAAAGTATTGCCATGAAAGGAATAATAGTAATGATCGTTATTGGGTGGTTTGCGGTGCAAAATAGTTTTGCTCAGAGTCTGCAAGATTCCTCTTTGATAAAGATTAAAGTCATTAAGGAAAGGCTGACAGCAGGAGAAGACTTTTGCGAATTGGCTAAAATGTATTCGGAAGATAAGGGTTCAAAATTGAATTGTGGAGACATTGGATTTTTTGAAAAAGGTGAATTGGTAAGAGGCTATGAAGATGCAATGGTAGCACTAAAAGTAGGAGAACTATCCGGAGTTGTTAAAACGGGATATGGATACCACATTATTCAACTTTTAGGAATATCTGATAAAAAATATCATACACGGCATATATTACTGAAATTTTCGTATTAAAATTTTTAGACTTACCATTCAGGGGCATCTTTGCTTATAATAGTGGAGATTAAAAAAAGAGCCAACAACTAAAATTGTTGGCTCTTTTTTAAGCGGAAATAAGCAATATGATCCGTTAGAATTATTATTTACTTTTATAAACATCAATGACAAATTGCTTACTGGTCGCTTTGTTTTCTCTTAACTCTGAAAGCCTGCTGTTTATCACATATACTTTCCCATTATAGGCTGTAACTGTCGTAGGCATGAGATCAGTAGCCTTTTCTTCTTTTACGATCGTAGCACTTTCCCAATTATTATCTGATTGGAGGAAGACCGTTTTTGCAAATCGGTTTCGCACACCTACCAGCTCTTTTTCATTTAGAAAGTAAATTCCGTCCGTCCAAAACAACGGTTCCGTCAATTTTACTTTTTCAATTTTAGAAGGATCTTTTATTGAAATCTTCAACAGGCTTCCTTCCCCAGATTTAGCAACCAACAGAAATCCGTTTTTATGAAACGCAATACCATTTAGGCCAAGCGAATTGGAATCCGGTTTGAAAAGAGGAGATTGAGAAAAAATGGTTTTCTTTTTATTTTTGTCAATTTTATAAATGGCGTGCCCGTATGAATCCGTAACGTATACGTTATCCTCGTCGTCAATTGTAAGATCGTTGAGCAAATGTTTGGAAGGTAAAAGATCTGAGAGGTCAATTGTTTCTTCTAATTTTCCCGTTGCAACATTTATGAGCGCAATTTGAGCAAGGTTTTGTTTTGTTTTGTCGCTGGATTTTGTGGACATGCCCATGTCACCATTGGTAGCATATAGTTTTCCATTTCTATTATTATACTTGATTCCAACTGTAGAAATTAATTTTGGATCATCGCATACGACTTTGCAATTACCAAGTTTATCCACTGAACTGATTTTTCCTTGCGTAAGAGAAGACAAATAAATCAATTCCCTCTTTTCATCAAAGGTGATCCCTTCCGGATACAATCTATCGGATTCAAATACGATTCTTTCTCCGGAATTATCTTTGGTAAATGAAAGAAAGGATACAAACACAAGAAAAAGAGAAAACTTTTTTAGAACTGGTAATTTCATATTTGTAATTAGTTTATGATTATTTAATAATTCCCCCTCTTACCTGCAAGTTACGCTATTTTTAAACCTTATGAAATCCGGAATAATAATAAAATATAAAGATTTCGAATCCTTCTTTTGAAAAAACTTACCGTGTTGAAATCGACAAAAGATTTTTGACTTATTTAAATGGGCCGAAAATATTTTCAGCAATTTTATTATAAAGTACCTGATCACTTTTGTTGTATTGAAGAAGGTAAGTGATAAATTGGTTGTTTAGAAGAATTGTTTTTTGGTGAAATATTTTACCTTCGTTGTATCCCGAAAGTACGTATGAGTCTTCGCCTAATTTTTTGTATGAAATGATGCTGTTTGGTATATCCGGATTATTGCCTTTTGAATCTTCTTCATACGCATCTCTCAACGTGAACTTTTGAATGTTATCTCTTAGGTCTTTGAATACCCACAACGTATTTTCACCATCCTTGGATTTAAAAAGTTGTTCGTCTCCGTTGGCCGATTCTCCTTGAGGAAATAAAATTTCAGATGGATAGTCTACACAAAAACCCAATTTTTTATTGCAATAAGCACTGTATAGTAGCGGGCTGTTGTTGCTTTTGTGTTCAGGGACTGGGACTGAAGCAGGACTACTTGCTGTACCATCATTTTCCCCTGCATCAGAGGATGGTCGAGTGTTGCAACTGGCAAAACATAACAGAAATAAAAGTATGGTCGAAGAAATAAGTTGTTTCATATCTGGTTTTTTAAAATTAAAAATGCCTCCATCTCAATTATTGATTCAAAACGAATCTTTTCAGCACCAATTTACGAAAGTATTCAGAATAACGAAGGAAATAAGAAATCTGTTAAACTGTTTCTGATTTTTTATGGTTTACGCATTTAGAAACCATTGCTGAAAAGCAATGACCCTTCTTCATAATCTATTTATTTGTAGCTTTAGGAATATTTCCTTCAAAGAGAAAGAGCAATTATGCGTACTACTAACCCAACATATCTAGCGGCACAAAAGGTGTCTGCCACGATAAGTACTTTGTTTGAACAACATCTTGCCAAAGCACGAATAAGCGGAGAACAGGAACTGGCGGATAAACCAGAGACGGAGGAGATTGAGAAAATAATTGATACCGCTTTTTGGGCGAGCCTCCGCAAGGAAGAAGGACACTCCCCCAGAATTTCATTGGCTTATTTATCTCCGGAACAAGCCGGCCAACCAATAGTATTTGAACATCGGATGCCACTAACACCTGCTATCCTTACAAAACTTGCTCCTGGGTTTGAGCGACCGGGCATTCATTTGGGAATATGGAAAGAAAATAAAGAGTTGTACGTTTGGGGTGCTACCTTACAAGTTCCAAATTGTTGTTTTGTATTGGATGTTTCCGAACCGGGAATGGTCGTTGTTAAACACCGTCGCCCAGAAGGTTTTGGTAAATTTTCAAACATTGCGGTACTTACCGGAGACGAGGTTAAAATCGTGGATGAACGTAACGCTTTGTTGCCGGATTATCCCTCGTTACCTAAAAGCTTGTTTAACGGGAATATGCTTGAACTAAAGAAGGACACGATGAATGTATTGCTGCAACTTGCGGTTTCTATGCGGGCCCATCGCCGAGGTGGAACATTACTCGTGGTTCCTTCAGATACCCCAGAATGGCTCAAATCTATACGAAAGCCGTTG
>DATHPH010000179.1:0-2239 GCA_035484095.1 Cytophagaceae bacterium
CAGTTAAAAAATGTGAATAACATTTAAATACATTTATCTTTTCATTTTAAAGCTGTTATGAAAAAAAGAACGCCCCCAAAAAAATAATGGTAACTTTTTATTCATTATTCACGTAAATCATTTTAATTAGTAAATACTATTAGGAAGAATTAGAGATATTATGAAGAGGATTGTTATAGTTTTTTTAGCCTTTACTTTTATGATTTGTTCAGGTTTTAATCAACCTGATGCCAAAACATTTTATGAAAATGCCCTTACAAGCCTAAATAAGAAAGATTACATTCAAGCTATTTCTGAATTTACAAATGCCATTAGTTTAAAACCGGATTTTGCTGATGCCTATTATCATAGAGCTACCGCAAAAGAACTTTTGGGCAAAAAAATGGGATTTTTTAGCAGTGAAATGTGTAGCGACCTCGTTTCTGCTATGATTAATGGAAAACTTGAAGCCCTGGATAAATTGGAAAAATCCTGTATGGGGGAATGTTTTGACTTAGATGCCGCTTTTCTTGAACCCGAAATTGTTTATTGTGCAGACTTTAGCTCTAAAATACTAAAGGACCTTCCGGCAGGTTCTGAAAAATTAGCTTTTTTAGTAAAGTTGAATTTCTTCAATAACAAGCTTACTACATTGTCTGAAAAATTTGCTTCGCTCGATAGACTTATTTCCTTGGATTTAAGTAGCAACCAAATAACCACTATACCGGCTTTGGCTGGAAAAATGATAAGATTAAGGGAATTGAATTTAAATAAAAATCAGATAGCAAGCCTTCCTTATGAATTTGGTAACTTAAAACAGCTAAAGTTGCTTAACATGAGACAAAACAGTCTTACTACTTTTCCTAAATCAATCGCTACTTTGTCCTCCCTTGAAACCTTGGATTTAGCCTTTAATAAACTCACTTCCATGCCTATTGAAATTGCTAATTTAAAAACTCTTAAAACACTTATTTTAGTAGGCAATGAAATCTCAATCGCCGAACAGAAAAAAATTAAAGCATTGTTGCCCAACACCACCATTCATTTTGAATAATTACAAATATTATATTTTTTCTAATATTCTCTATTTTCAGGGTTAATACTTTCATAATATGAAAAATATCATTAAAATTGACCTTAGATTTTTAAGTGTTTGAAAGAATTATGAAGAAAATAGCTGTTTTTACATCAGGAGGAGATGCACCAGGAATGAATGCCTGTATCAGGTCGGTAGTTCGAGCGGGGCATTATTATGGGTTGGACGTCTACGGTATCATACGGGGGTATGATGGTATGATTAACGGAGATTTGATGGAGATGGACAACCATTCAGTTAGTAATATTATCCAAAAGGGAGGAACCATCCTCAAATCGGCAAGAAGCGAAGCTTTCAGAACACCTGAGGGAAGGAAAAAAGCATACAACAATATAAAGAAATTTGGAATAGAAGGATTAATTGCGATTGGAGGAAATGGCACTTTTACAGGTGCTACTTTATTTCATAAAGAATATGGTATTCCTTGCATTGGGTGCCCCGGAACAATTGATAACGACCTTTACGGAACAGATTTTACTATTGGATATGATACCGCAGTAAACACCTGCCTTTCTGCAATTGATAGAATAAGAGACACGGCCGATGCCCACGAAAGAGCTTTTTTTATTGAAGTAATGGGACGTGACACCGGATACATTGCGATACGTTCTGCCATAGGCGGTGGTGCTGAAATGGCCGTTATGCCTGAGAAAAAAATCCCCTTAAAACATATTATTGAAAAACTAAAATACGGAGTAAGTAATTCAAAATCCTCTCACATTGTAATCGTTGCAGAAGGAGATCAGGCGGGAAGAGCAAATGATTTGGCAGCAAATGTAAAAAAGGAAATCCCTCAGCTTGATATAAAAGTAACTATTCTTGGTCACGTTCAAAGAGGTGGTGCACCAACTGCAGCCGATCGTGTTTTGGCTAGCCGTTTAGGATTAGGAGCGGTAGAGGGTCTTCTCAACGGTAGGTCAAATGTAATGGTAGGTGTTATCAATAGGAAACTTGGTTTCACCGATTTTAAAGATACTATTACAAAAAAGAAAGGATTGAACAGCGAACTTTCAAGGATGATTGAAATTCTAAACGGAAGAGAATACAAAAAAGAAAAACAAAAAAAACAATAATGATTATAGAAGCAGATTCATCTCACTTCCCAATCATCATTTTCAAATCTCTTCCTGTTGAAGTTTCTGATGTAGATTTAGAAAATACGCT
>DATHPH010000180.1:0-1931 GCA_035484095.1 Cytophagaceae bacterium
CGTTGAATTCATCAAACATAGAAATATAAAGTCCTTGAGCACCCAATAATTTCATATTATAAAACTGCGTCCACATAAAGTCACCATGTACACGTTGACGGGCAGATACATCACCAGGCAAAACACAAGGTTGGTAATCAATTCCATTTGCATTACAATATGCTTGATCAGGTATGTTGATATTCGTATAATAATTATTTGCATCTGCAATTGTTCCTATTTTTCCTATTTCCCATGGAGAAATCATGTTCAAAGCATTGTAGGCAGGCAAATAAGTAGGGTCTATGTAACGCCATTCCCCACGCACACCACCAATCACATAACATCCCTGACTTTTAAACCAGTTGATTACCTGAGTACATTGTGCTGGCGTGAACGGATGATTCGCATCGTTTAAGCCCAACCCCCATATAGATACTACAGGTTTACCATTCTGTTTGGCATACGCCGGAGAAGCCGTATAGGCCGACATTTTATTCGTCCAATCGGCAGGCATTTCCGTCCCCATGTTAGTCCAACCACTTACATCATACATGATATAAAATTTTACGTTATGCGTTTCAGCTGCCGCCCTTACTTTTACTGCCATGGCATCTCGTATCGGACCTTCTCCACCGTTTGGATCAAAACGTTGCAATGCGGCACAATCAATACCGTTTTGCTGCATCCATAAGAACTGAGTATTGATTGTTTGGTCGGTATAAGAAGAAAATAAATTTGCAGGTTGGCCATTGCCTAAATTTGGAAGTGCTGTTGGAAAGGAAGTAGAAAATTCACGCATATCGGGCCATGCTTTTATACCACTGTTATCCGGAGAACCGGTTAATGAAGGTATTTTACCATCCGTAGTCCAATGCCACCATCCATTGTAGGGAGAACCGTCGCCCGGTATAGCGAACCAACCTTGGTAACCTACCGTCACTTTCCCCACAACGTCGCCGGGTGGTGATTGTGCCTTTGAAAAAAGGGATGTAACTAAAAACACCCCTAGAAACAGCATAAAAGGTGATTTTTCAAGGAAAATCACCTTCGTAAGTAGTCTTTGTATCCTTGTTTTCATAAGTAGTAATTTGTTTTTTAATGACTTTAAAAATGAATAATAACTTAGTAATTCATAAGACGAATGGATTAAGTAATATTAATTCAAAGATAAAGACAACTTTGAATTAAAAAAGTAAACAAATTAAAAAATATTACTTTTTATATACTTTGTTGACTTATTATGGCAATATAATGCCTATTAAAGTTGTTTAATAACTATAAAATATATGAAATAGTCAGTTATGTTCCATAAATGCGTTCAGACAATTCTATACGCCTTTAGCTTAAGACCTATAGAAATCGATCGTAAAGATTCGTTTGATCCAAGTGAAAAATCATCCGAAAAAATATGAAATGAATAGCAAGTCGCATGCATTCAAACACTGATTACCACATTATTTTTTCACTTCAGTGTTTATAAAACAAATACCATATTTTTTCAACTCTTCCAGAATAGGAAAATAAATCTCTTTTTTAACAGGAATCTGAACACCGGTAAGCGTAATTTTACCTTCCAAAATCAATACGGCGGCAATACCGAGTGGCAATCCAACTGTTTTAGCCATAGCGGTATAAGTTTTATTTTCTCCCTTTAAAACCAAAGAGGAGGTTCTTTTAAACGCTTGATTTTCAATTTTATACTCAAAAATATGGTGCATTACGATCATATCCTTGTCTTCCGGTTGCATAAGCCATTTTTCTTCCAATAGTTTTTGAAGAATTTGTGCAGGGGTGGCATTCGGAAGATTTATTTTTCTATCGTCCAACAATCCCAGCCACTTGAGTTTGAAAATTTCTTTTGCGCCAGGTCCCTTATTAATAAGAGCAGCTAACAGGTGATTTATCTTTTTGCTTTTTTTTGTTTGTAAAAAAGAAAGGGTGAATTCTCT
>DATHPH010000181.1:0-5005 GCA_035484095.1 Cytophagaceae bacterium
TCAACAACAGAATCAGCAGTACCAACAACCCAATCAACAATATCAGCAGCAGAATCAACAGTACCAACAACCAAACCAACAAAGTCAACAACAGAATCAGCAGTACCAACAACCCAACCAACAATATCAGCAACCTCAACCATAAGGGGCAAAGGTGTGAATCCCGTTATAGAATAGCTTCATAGAGAGGAGTGTGTTTTGTAACGGGATTTTATACAATGGCTGAAAACGAAAGCTCCGGAGGTGATTTTTTTTATTTTCTTAAACGATAAAAGTAGTAGATTATTTTATCCGTCAGAAATCAATTTTTAATATCTTTTTTTATCATTATTTTTTGAAAAATCAGGAACTCTGTAAAGCAAAATCATTGTTGTAGAAGTGTTATTGAACTTAAATAGAAAGGTTATGAACGGTGAATTGTTGTTGTCGGATAAGAAATTCAGGTGGATTTCTACGATTTATTATCAAGTTGCAAATAGTTCAGATGTAAAAATAAACCCTTTTGTACACTTGGTTGATTTTTTAGAAGCAAAGGTGGGTGATTTGAATTGGGGAGCGGACGAGAAGACGAGGAAGTTATACAAGTCCAGTATTTGCAATAATTTTGTTAAGATGCTTGGGAATCATGGATACTATGTTTCCGGGGAAACAATTATAGGATGGTTGTCTGATGACTCTCTGAGCAATGAAGCAGTGGCTCAACGATTGGTGGCATCTGCCAGGAATGATTAGATTATAATGAAACACCTGCATAATTAAAAATTTATGCAGGTGTTTTTTTTTGTAATTACCACCTCTCTAAAAATAATTTTCATACAAACATTTACGTTAAAAATTGATGTCTTTAAGACCAACTTTGACCTTTATTTTTTAAGGATGCCTCATATTTTCAATATCTTTTTTTCTACAGTAAAACTTATTAGAAAAAACACCTTTAAAAAGCACCTATTTTTGTATTTAAGTTATTATTTATCAATTTGTTGTGTAAAACTATTTTTGTACCTTATTCGTATTGTAAATAAAATAGGAACATTATGAAAAAGGTACTGTTTTTTATGATTCTGACTGTAGCAGTTGGAACATATACAACGAGTTTTGCGACCGGAGCAGGTGAGAATTATAAACACCAAAATGAAATAAATAGCACCGGTAAAAAATCTACTGAAGCTTATCTAAGCAATAGATTAAATTACAAACATCAAAATAGAGAAAAAGTTATTCTTATTAAGATGAATAGAAACCAAAAAGACAATGCCAGTTCGGATTATAAACATCAGAACTAGGGCAATAAGAAGTAGATTTGGGAAGCCTGTCTTTATAGACAGGCTTTTTTGTTGGAAAGGGAATAATGAGGACTCCCGAGGCAGAATGGACCAATAATTAGCAGAAAGAGGACTGTCTCATTAAATTCCCAATACTTTTTGCTTTTTCTAAGGAAAAGAAATTACCTTAGTCTTATTGAAACCTTAAATTATAAAATAATGAATCTTAAACTTACTATCCTTTTTATTGGAATTTTATTCCTGCAATTTTCTCCTGATCCAATTGAGCAAGATCTATTGAATTATGTGAATGTCGAATTGCCAAAAGTTATTCCGTTGGAAACAGAAGTGGACAATGCTCTGGCTTCTGTTTCGGGAGCAAATTATACTTCGGATGATGCGATCTATAAAAAACTGAACGAGGTAATTATTCCCAAATACACTGAGTTTTACAACAGACTAAAAACAATTAAACCGGCTACGGAACATGTACGCAAAGTGCACGAGGAATTGCTGAAATCCTCCAAAGATCAACTGGAAGCATTTAAACTTATTCAATTGGCAATTCAAAAGAATAGCAAAGAGGATATTAAAAAGGCGCAAACTGATCAAGACAAGTCTGCAAAACTTATTACCAAGTGGAAAAACGATCTGTTGGAGTTGTGCAAAAAACATAATTTGGAGGTCAAATAGTGTAATACATACAAAGTAGTACTATACTAAAAAAATATGCGGACGATTGAGCGTTGATACGTTAGTCGTCCGCTTTATATTTTGACTGCGTTTATCCCTTAATTTTATAAGCGAATCCGATGCTTGTAGTAATAACGGTAATTGGATTCATGAAACCTCCGTATCGAGGATTGGCAAATAGAATATCTGTCGTTAAACGTACTGCCAATTTAGTAGAAAGATTGTAACAGATAGCGCCCCCTGCGCTATAGGCTAATGAGAAGCTATTGCCGGCTGAAGAGGTAACAGTACTATCGTTGGTGGAATAAATAAATGGTTGTCCAAAAGCCGGACTGATCTGAGTTCCGTTATTATTGTAATAGGAAGTGTATGTCTTTGTAAAAGAAGGCTGCCTGATAAAGGCTGCTCCAATTCTAAATCGGACATCAATGTTTATTTTACTTGTTGAAATGAGTTGATACGATGGTCCTATCATTAAATAAGTATTGTTCCATTTCTTTGTAGAAGAACCATATTTCATTGTTTCTTGATTCGGCAAAAATAAGCTGTCGTTGAATTGCTTTTTATTCAGCGGATTTACAAATGTGCCCAGACATCCGTTGAGATACATCCGGCCTTTTATTTTATAGGAAACCTCTGCATTAAAGTGATAGCCAATACCGGCAGGCGCAGCTTGTTCGCTTAAATTCGAGCGAAAATTTTCCATGGGAATACTTAATCCTCCTGTAAAAGAGATAAACTGGAATTTGGTCGTTGATTTTTGAACTGGTAACGAGTCTTTTTGTGGCTGACCCAGTAAGTGAACATTAAGCATTAATGTTAAAATAAAAAAAAAGAATGCGCGCACGTTTTAAAATCTTGATGTATAATTTTGACGAAGTTACAAAAGTTTTTTAAGGTTACGACTTTGAACAAGCGGTTTGTATGCTGGCACAAGTATTCTCTCAATTATCTTCTGATATTCGTTGTTACTCAAGAACTATTTTGCGGTATTAAGAGACTATTGCTAAAGCTTGGTAGTTGGGTTTGCTATTCATGCTTCGAAAATTGGTTTAAGATCTTTTCCGTATTAGACCGGCTAAGTTGCAGATCCGACAATTCATGTGTAAAACAACAAACTCCTATGATCTCGCCATCGTCCGATTTTATTGGACTGTATCGTATATCCAAGGTTTTATCACCATACTGTTTGATTAGCTCAAAACTTTCCCCTTGTAGCGTTTTTCTGTAAACTTCAATTTGTGCTTCCCTGTTTTCCGGGTTTAAATAATTTGTAATATTTTGTCCTTTTTCCACCTCTTTCCCAAGTACACCAAAAAATGATTTTAACGCATTATTAAAGCTTACGATATTCAAATCTTTATCTACCGATATGATAGCGTCGCTCGTAGCATCGATAAAATGCTGTAAATAGGATTCTTTTGCTTGTGTTTCCTTCAAGATCCGTTGCATTTCCTCTTGCGTACTTATAAGCTCTTCCATGTTTTGGCGCATCTCTTCTTCTTGTGCTTGCAGCTCCTCTGCCTGTTGTTTTGATGCAGCCAATAATTCTTCTGCCTGATTTTGAGCACCCTTGAGAGCAGTAACATCTTTAGAATAACAAGCAACTGCAAAAATCTCCATTTGTTCGTTGTACAAAGGAGAAAAATTCGACATGAAATACGACACAAAACCGTTTCTTTCGTAACGACTGGTATCTTCAAAACTTTCTCCCAGAAAGGCTCTTTCGTATAATGCCTTTTGTTTTAATTTTTCCTTCTCATCTGGGAAGAGCTGTAGAAAATCGAATCCTTTCTCTACATTAATGCCCGATCCAGCCAAGGCTGAAGAAAAAGAACGGTTGAAACTTATCAATTTATAATTTCTATCAATCGTAATAATAGAATCTTTGGATACATTAATCAAATCATTGAGATATTGCTCTTTATTTTGCGCTTCTTTAAGAATACGCTGCATTTCCTCTTGTGTAGCAGAAAGCTCTTCCATGTTTTGGCGCACTTCTTCTTCTTGTGAGCGAAGTTGTTCTGTTTGAATTTGTGACTCTCTAAGCAGCTTTTCTGTTTTTTGAGAAACCCTTACCGAACTTAAGGCAGAAGCGATACTTTCTCCTACTTTTTCAAGAAAATCAACTTTGTATTTTTCCATAACGTCAAAGGACGCTAGCTCTATCACACCCAAAATTATTTCATTCACTTTTAGGGGTATTAATACTAAATTGCCTGGAGTAGCCTCCCCGAGTCCGGAAGTAATCGTGGTATATCCTTTCGGTAATTCAGTCATATAAATCGTTGCTTTTTCCAAAAAAGTCTGTCCTACCAACCCTTCTCCGACTTCAACTCGTTTTTGAACGAATTTTTTACGATTGTAGGCATAACAGGAAATTAATTCAAGAAAAGAACCTTGAGGATCGTCTTCGTTTAACACAAAAATTCCGCCTTGATTGGCACCCATGTATTTTACAAGATTGGCAATAATTCGATCTCCTAGATGACTGGTATCTTCGTTGGTTTCTCGTAAAATGTCGGCAAACTTTGCTAATCCTTCGGTAGCCCAATTACGGTTTTTTTCTTCTTCCGATATTTTTTTCAATTGGTTTTGCATGCTTAGCAAAGCCGTCGCCAATTGATTTTCATTATCTTCTTCATTATGATAATGCGAATCTAATTTGCCATTTTCAATATCCTTTATGAAATTGGTAGCTTCCTGTATTTGTGCTTTAATTTTAGCATTCTCTTCTACCAGATTTTCGATCATCGTTTTATTGGTGATCGAATAGTTGAATAATTTTAT
Source organism: Cytophagaceae bacterium (assembly GCA_035484095.1). Lineage (GTDB taxonomy): Bacteria > Bacteroidota > Bacteroidia > Cytophagales > Cytophagaceae > JANYCO01. Next base: position 4,746 of record DATHPH010000181.1, read on the forward strand.
AGACATAAAGATTTTGTATTTCTCAGTACCATTGTTTACCAAAGTTAAAATACGTCTGTTAAAGTCATAAAGTTTTTACCTCATTACAAATTTCATTCTGTTAACATTTTGGTAATGTAATATTTTAGGGGAGTTAAAACCGTTAGTGTAAAAATAAAACGCGATGCATTCTGTATAGGCAATTAATACGCCTGTTTGTAGGATTTTGAAACCTGAAAGAATGGGAATGTTATAATGTTGTGAAGTTAAGAAAACAGGTA
>DATHPH010000182.1:0-9995 GCA_035484095.1 Cytophagaceae bacterium
TCAGGTATATACTATGACGAAAAAGGGGTACCTATGCTTGGTTCTAAATTAGTGCAAGACCCAAAATTTCAAGACCGAGTGGTTGCCGAAACTCGTGCCTTGTTATCAAAGTATAACTAGATTTGAGTACTTGAAATGAAAGACAATACTACAACAAATATGCATTATGTCGAAAGTGAAATTTCGCCCGAGCAATTTATTTCAGAACATACTTTTGTATATGTTATAAAAGGGATAATGAACCTTTATGATGGAAGTGAACATCGGGCATTAAAATCAGGTGAAGGTTGCATTGCACGCAAAAACCGTTTGGGACGTTTTAATAAACTAAAAGTTGATAGCGAGTTGGAGAAAGTATTCGTTTTTTTTGATGAAAGGTTTCTTAAGAAATTTCAGGAAAAACATCAAAGCAAATCAACGAAGTTCATACCTTCTTCAACATTTATAAGTATAAATAAAAACGAATTAATTCCAAGTTTTATTCAATCATTAAAGCCTTATTACAATCACGGAAAAATTAAAGAACCCTTTTCCGACTTGAAGAGCGAAGAATTACTGATTATTTTATTGCAACAGCAACCGGAGTTGGCAGGATTGTTTTTCGATTACGGCATTCCCCAAAAAATAAATATTGAAGAGTTTATGAACCGTAATTATAAATTCAATGTAAGTATCGAACACTTTGCTTATTTGACAGGGCGAAGTTTGTCAGCCTTCAAACGAGATTTTAAAATAACATTTAACGAAGCTCCTAATCATTGGTTAGTACAAAAACGCTTGCAGGAAGCGCATTTTCTAATTCAAAAGAAAAACAAAAAACCATCTGAGATATATCTTGACTTAGGTTTTGAAGATTTATCGCATTTTTCTTATGTATTTAAAAAAACATTTGGTGTTTCACCCAATCAATTAAAAAAATAATCTCCTGAAGGAATTATTTACAACAAAGAAAAAAAATATTGAACTTTTAAGAAGAACTCTAATTAAGCTTTTTAATTATCGCAAACAGCATCATCGACAACTCTTCTGCCTTTTTATAAAAATCACTGTAAATATCGAGAGAAATATTTTTCTGACTTTTCGAACATCAACAATCGCTACGCGTCATATTAACTTTCCAGTTTTAATATCATTGCATAAAGCATTTTTGATAGTTCTTCACACAAAATATAATAGCTTTTATATTCGGATTCAGTGAGGCTTGCTTCCTTTAAAAGAATATCACATATAGCCACACATTCAAAAACAGAGCCTCTGGCTATTACCATAAAGTTTTTCTTGTCTGCTTTAGAACGCCTTCCACTTCCCTCAGCAATATTTAGAACTATACTCATCGAAGCTCTTCGCAACTGATTTCGGGTTATTGAATCTAACACTGATTTTTTGGAAAGTGTACTAATACTAAAATTAAAGGATTTTGCTTTTGTGTAAACCTCAAGTTTTTCAAAATCAAACATAAAAAATGGTTTAATTAAAAAAAGTATTAAAAAAGCAAGAGTTTGAGCAACAGCAAGAGGAGCTGTTTCCACGTTATAAAATCAAAGTGTCTCTTGCTGTTGCTCAAGACTCTTGCTGTAGTCGTACCCAGAGTCGGGATCGAACCGACACTCCTCACGGAACACGATTTTGAGTCGTGCGCGTCTACCAGTTCCGCCATCTAGGCTTTTGGATACGGGTTGCAAATGTATTAAAATAGTTTTTAAAAACACAAGAATACTTTAAAAAAGGCTTAAAAGTAGCAATATTCTTTAGTTTTAGAGGGTATGTAATAATATCCATGTTATTTAAATAGAATTAATCCCATATATTCCTTAATTTTAAAAGTAATGAATTGTTCGATGTTGAAAAATTGTATACTCCTGAGTATAATCGTTTTGGTAACCTTGCTAAACAGCTGTACCAATAATACTGCTGATAAGCCGGTAAAAGTGGTAGACTCTTTACAGGTGGATACTTTAAAAAAGAAATTACCACCCGATACCATTGTAACGAATAAAGCTGTAGTAAAAATGTATATGCTTACAAAAGACGACATATCCATTTTGGAATTGCTGCAAAAAATTGAAATGGGTTTTTCCTTTAATGAAGTGAAAGCAAAATATCCTTCTGTAAAAGGGATACGACCGGAAGAAAAAAAGGATGATTTAGCAATTGCCGGCTTGACTGAATCCGTGTGTAAACAAAGTCTTTTTGGAGGAGAAGCAATAGCAGAATTTAACTTTAATAACGATAGTTTATATTCGTTTTTTTTTACCTATAGTGAAAAAAATACAGATAAGTCTGAACAGGTTTTTAATGCTATAAAAACGTATTATTCAAATCGTTTAGGAGAAGCACAACCCGAAAGAGTAGAAGAAGAAAATCATTATAGTCAAAATTTTGTATGGCCTAGCCAAAAATCCGTGACTCCCTATTTGTATTATAATTTAAATACAAATACAATCTCTTGGGGGAAGCATTACGAAAGGGCCTTATAAAGACTTAAGGATTTCCCAATCTCTGTTGAGGAGCCCCAACGCATAATGTGCGGTCATATCATAAGCACAGGGAACGATGGAGATATAATTATTATTTAAAGCCCATTCGTCTGTGTCTTCAGCATTGTCTGTATTTATAAAGATACCACTCATCCAAAAATAACGTCTTCCGTTAGGATCGTGTCGCTCTTCAAAATTTTCATGCCATTTGGCAATTGCTTGCCTGCAAATTTTTATTCCTTTAATAGTATTTGCTGATTTTATAGGAAAGTTTACGTTCAACGCTACTCCCACAGGTGGGTTATTTTTTAAAACCTGTAAAGAGATTTTTTTTACGTATTCTTTTATATGGGAAAAATCAGGTCTTGGTTTGTAATCGCAAAGTGAAAAACCAATTGCCGGAAGACCTTCAATTGCCGCTTCAATTGCCGCCGACATCGTGCCGGAGTAGAGCACGGAAGTTGAAGAGTTACTGCCATGATTAATGCCGCTTACTACTAAATCCGGAGTCCGTCCCCTCAGTACGTAATTCTTGGCAAGTTTTACGCAATCGGCAGGTGTTCCGGAGCATTCGTATGCTTTTATTTCTCCATAAATATCGGTTTCATCCAAACGAAGCGGATAGCCAATTGTGATCGCATGCCCCATTCCGGATTGAGGACTGTCGGGTGCTACTACCACCACTTCTCCTAATTCTTTCATCACTTCAATGAGTGTTCTTATCCCAAAAGAAGTAATTCCATCGTCATTTGTTACAAGAATAAGTGGTTTTGCATTCATTTGAATAGGTTAGTAAGGTGATTGTAGAGGTAAATTGAGTTATTTTTTTCCTTTTAAGATGGCGTGTCCCATTTTATCCCTTTTTGTCTGAAGGTATTTTTCGTTGTGTGGATTTGGCGTAATTTCGATAGGAATGTTTTCTATAATCTCTAATCCATACCCAATAAGACCCGCACGTTTCACCGGGTTGTTTGAGATAAGCCTGATTTTAGTAATGTTTAGATCTCGTAATATCTGAGCTCCGACACCATAATCACGCTGATCCATTTTGAATCCAAGTTCAAGATTCGCTTCTACTGTATCGAATCCTTGTTCCTGAAGTTTATATGCTTTTAGTTTATTGATAAGACCAATGCCACGACCTTCCTGATTCATATAAAGAATAACCCCTTTACCTTCCTTATTTACAAGTTCCATTGCCTTCTGCAATTGCGGGCCGCAATCGCAACGGCATGAACCGAAAATATCGCCGGTCATGCAAGAAGAGTGTACCCGCACCATGATCGGTTCATCGGTTTTCCATTCTCCTTTTATCAAGGCCAGATGTATGTCTCCGGTATCTGTTTGACGGAAAGCAATCATATCAAAATCGCCAAATTGAGTGGGCATTTGAACCCCAATTTCCCGTTGTATAAGACTTTCTGTATGCAAACGATATGCAATCAAATCTTTTATCGAAACCAATTTCAATTTTAATCGGTCAGCTGTTTTTCTTAATTCAGGCAGGCGAGCCATTTCTCCATCCTCATTCATAATTTCCACAATAACACCTGCAGGTTTAAAGCCGGCAAGTTTGGCAAAGTCAATTGCGGCCTCCGTATGACCTGCTCTGCGTAAGACGCCTTCCTTTTTTGCTTTAAGAGGGAAAATATGACCTGGTTTCCCTAATTCTTCGGCCTTTGTTGAAGAATCAACCAATGCTTTAATTGTTTTGGATCTGTCTGAGGCCGAAATACCTGTAGTGCAACCATGTCCAAGAAGATCGACCGATATTGTAAAGGCAGTTTCGTGCGTAGCTGTATTTTTACCTACCATTAAATCCAGTCCGAGTTCTTCACACCGCTCTTCTACCAGTGGTGCGCAAATTAATCCTCGTCCTTCTTTGGACATAAAGTTAATGATTTCAGGAGTAATACATTCGGCAGCACAAAGGAAATCACCTTCATTTTCGCGGTCTTCATCGTCTACCACGATAATGACTTTTCCTTTTTTTATTTCAGCAATGGCGTCTTCAATAGTATCAAGCATAAATTAGTGTAAGAGGTTTTTGAAACTTTTTTCCAACAGGACGTTACATGCTCTCCAATTGTAATTTTCTCTTACAAACAATCTTCCTAGTCTTGCTAGTTCCCCCGCTTCCGTTGGATGGTTCAAAAGAAAGATTATTTGTTCAGCGAATTTAATGCTTTCATTGCATATAATTATTTCTTTTTTATCCTTGGCTTTCAAAGCCTTATTGGTGAGAGAAGTAGTAATGGTAGGAAGACCGGCGGCCATCGCTTCCAATAATTTATTTTGAAGTCCGGAACCTGAGAATAAAGGTGCCACGAAAATTTTGGAACGAATAAGATATTCTTTCATATCTTTTACATAACCAGTAACAGTAACATCTTCACTTTTAAGTGATAGGACTTCCTGTGATGGGTTTATTCCGGCTAAACAGATTTTTATTTTTACGCCTTTGGATTTAAGTACTGGAAGAATTTCCTGAACAAGGTATTTACAAGCTTGAATATTGGGATGGTAACCCATGTTTCCTGTGAAAATAAGATCGTATTCTTTGGCAATTTGTGGAGTTTTGGTTACAAAATATTCTTCGCTTACACCATTTGGAATAATGGTCAGTTTCTCTTTTAATTTATTGGAAAAAGTATCCGTATCCGATTGACTAATCATAGAATGACCGTCAAAGTAAGGAGCAATTTTTTCTTCAAACAAACGAAGACGTTTCGCTTCCTCCGCTACTATAAATTTTTCATACCAGTGCGAGTAGGCAATACGTTTTTTCATTCCTTCCGAAAAGGCATCCATGTAGTCCAGGTAATATTTGGTAGGAAGTTCAAAAGGGATATTTTTAAAAAGACGTAACAATTGGACATAACAGATGTCAATATTATTGGTACTTATTAAATACGCAATGGTATCTTTCATCTGGCTGGATTCAAAATAATGAACCTGATAAGGATCTGAACTGAAAATACCTTTTGCTAAATTAAGTACCTTGCTAAAAAAACTTTGTTTAATGATTTCAAGTTGTTTGCAATGTTTCTTTATTTCATAAATAGCCTCTTCGGAAGGCATTTTATCCGTAAGGCAAACTACATAAAGCTCGTTGCTACGGCTAAGTTCCTTTATTTGATAATATGCACGTAGCTTATCTCCTTTTTCAATTGGGAATGGAAAACGAGAAAGGGCGATCAATATTTTCATGTCAATTCAAGATAAAATTTTTCTATTTCTCGTACTAATTTTTCCCACGTGTACTTTTCCCGAACTAAATTCATAGCATTGATGCTGATATTTTTAAGCTGAATTTTTTGAGATATAATGGATTCGATTTTCAGGATGAATTCCTCAGGACTATCGGCTAATAAGATTTCATGGTTTTCTTTTGCTTCTATTCCTTCTGCGCCAATAGTAGTAGATAGAACGCAACACCCAATTGCCATAGCCTCTATTATTTTTAATCTCATTCCGCCACCCGATAATAGTGGAACAATCATTACATCGTGTTCATTTATAAATGCACCCGCATCCGGTACGGTGCCATGAAAAGTAATTCCGGGAATTTTACGATTTTTCATTTCTTCAGACATTCCTTTGCCTGCAATATGCAAGGTGAGTCTTGGAAATTTCTGTATTAAGGTCGGCCATACTTTTTCAATGTACCATTCTATTGCTTGTACATTAGGCATCCATTCCATACTTCCCAAAAAACATAAGCTTAAATAATCATTGCTTTTTTTGATGTAATGATAGGATTCTAAATCTACACCTGCAGGAATCGTTTTTAATTTACCCTGAAACTTATTGTTTTTATAGAAAGCGGCATCACGATCTGTAATGGCAACAATAGCTTTGAAAAGAGGGATATTGTCTGATTCGAATTTTTTAATTTTTTTACTTAGTTTTTTTAAATACCATCTTTTTATGAGATTTTTTTCATGTTGAGCAGTACGTTCCCATATTTCATGTTCTATGTTGTGTGAACGAAGAAGAAGAGGAGCGGAGGAATATTTTTTTATTTTTGAGGCATAAATTGATAAGTAAATACCTTCAAATTGAATAATATCAGGTTGATGCTTTTTAATAATTTGTTCGAGAAGATTTTCAAATTCGCTGGAAACAAAGCGATTAATATTATAAGGTGTTTTTTGGAATAAACTTTTTAAAAGTCCGGGTAAAGTAATTTGAGTATTTATATCGGTAGAGTAGACTGTAGCAATGGTTGATAGAACAATCGGATTTTGATAATGCTTTTTTGTATTGAGACTGGCAAGAATAACGTTGTGGCCAAATTGATGCAGGTATTTGGTAATATTATAAGTTGCCAAATTACCTCCGTCATTAAGTGGAAAGGGAATTCTATTGGTAATTTGTACTATTTTTAATTGTTTAGTCATTCCTAAATAACGATGCTCCCCTTTTTAAGGAATATAATGATTGCCTTAAGTAGGCTTTTTTATAATGTAAGTGTTTAAAAGAATAATTTTTCGATGGTATAAATGCCTTGAAATTGTAAATTTAAGTCGATTTTTTATAAATAAAACAATAAAAGGGCATTTGTTGTATTAATAAAAATGCCTTTAGGGAAATTGACTCAGTACTATGTACATACTTAAGTAGGAAGTAATAAATTAGGAGTATTATGCCTTATTTTCTGAGATCATTTTTTCAAAACTGTCCCAAAGTTTATCAGCCGTTTTTTCCCAGGAAAATTTTTCGCGCTGAATCCTTCCTTTTTCAATAAGCCTGTTTCGGAGAGGAACGTCTTTTGCGATGGTTAACATACAATCAATAATATCAAAAGTTGAATTTGGATTGACCAACAAGCAGGCATCTCCGGCCACCTCGGGCATAGAGGTTACGTTAGAGGTAATTACAGGGACATCGCAGTACATGGCTTCAAGTATGGGAATGCCAAAACCCTCAAAGAAGGGGACATAGGTGAGTGCCAAAGCCGAAGCGATAACATTTTTTAATTCGCTTGAGGATACTCGCCCCAAGAAATTTACATCATGTTTGAATTTCATGTTATGGTAAGTGTCCTTGAAATCCGCATCGTTCCACATAACCTGTCCAACCAACAACAATTTTATATCACTTTTATAAGTTTTTTTAAATTCATCAAAAGCAGTCAAAAGATTTTTGGTATTTTTTCTAGGATTGATAGAACCAACAAATAAAAAATAGGGCCTGCTGTTGGAATAACGATACCTGGTCTTCCTTTGCTCTTCATCGCTGGCTGGAACGTATCGCAAGTTACAACCATTGTATACAACGTCTATTTTATCTGCATTAATTCCATAAGTTTCTATAATATCCCTTTTTGAAAATTCAGAAACAGTAGCCAGCCGGCTTGCTTTTTTTGCAAATTTTGGAAAAAAAAGTTTGTAATAATACCTTGCCAACCAGGGCAAATCTTTGGGACGATGTTCGAAATTAATATCATGAATCACGTTTAAAGTTTTGACAGAGGTTGAAAGCGAGATATAACCGTCTGTTGAGATGAAGTAATCCGCTTTTATTCTCCGGAGAGCTGCCGGAAGGGCAAATTCAAAATACCAAAAATAGAGAAAAGGATGTCTCGCAGGTGGAAATAGAACAATTGGTGTTACATTTTTACTAAAGATAAATTTTTCACTATATGGGCGGTCGAAAATAAAAAAAAAATTGTGTTCAGGATGTTTTTGGGTGATGCGCTTCAATGTTTCATAGGTGAACCAACCTATTCCTTCAAGCTTATCTTCAAGTAATAATCTTGTATTAACGGCTATATTCAATGCTTTGCTCATCATAGTATTAAACGAAACTAAGCAATTGATGTTCAAATTCAAAATAGAAACCTGAAAACAGATTAACCGACAATTATTCCCAACATTTTGTCAATTTGCTTTTCAAATTGCTGAAGTGTTATAATCTCTTGTAAAATCAAGGTTTCTTTTTCAATGTCGTTTGACCCCATAAGCTCTTTTCTTTTTTCTCGTATAAGATATTTTGCGAAAAGTCTTTTATACTTTAGTACTGCTTTTGGAGTATTTTGTTCAATCAATTCATAGTCTTTCGGAACCAGAATGCCAAATTTCTCCCATTTATCACTGATTTGGTATTTGTCCACCATGAAATCAATGGCCAATTTTTTCACTTCCGGGTCGCTGTTTTCCAGAAAAAATGATTTCGTAATTTCATTTCCTTTTTGAAGTTCCTCTATTAATAAGGTACGTATTTTTAAGTACAAAGCGTTGTTGCTTTCTACATCCTGGGTTTCTGTAAGAAGGTATTCCGTAACTTTATGCCCTTCTATCGTTTCGCCTCCAAGCAATATGATAAGTTTTAGAATGCTTAGTTCATGCCCATCCAACTGAATACGTAATCTGTCTGTATCTACTTCTGTTAACTCTTCCATCAACAAACCCTCTTCTTCTCCTGTTGAAGAAGGGGGTAATGTTGTTTCAGGGTTTTCATTCTTTTTGGATTTTTCCCGATTGCTTTTAATAGTGATTTTATTGTATTCGGAAATAAGAATATGTTCTTCTATGTCCATCAGTATCGAACACTGACGAAAGAAGAGGGTTCTTTTAATGCCATCGGGAATCTTGGCAATGCTGGCTACAACATCTTTAATGATACCGGCTTTTTTAACAGGGTCGTTTGCCGTTTCTTCCAAATAAAGCTCCGTTTTGAACCGGATAAAATCTTTCTGATTTGCTTTAATAAAATCTTTAAATTTTTCACCTCCTATCTTGCGTACATAGCTGTCAGGATCATCGTTGTTTGGGAAGAGCACTACTTGTACATTTAGTCCTTCTTCCAGAATCATATCAATTCCGCGCAGCGAGGCTTTTATTCCGGCAGGATCACCGTCGTATAAGACAGTAATATTTTCGGAGTAACGTTTTATCAGTCGTATCTGATCTTCGGTAAGAGATGTCCCGGAGGAAGCCACTACATTCTCTATTCCTGCCTGATGCAGAGAAATAACATCGGTGTATCCTTCTACCAAAAAACAATTGTCTTCATTTCGGACAGCATTCTTGGCCTGAAAAATTCCGTAAAGAATTTTACTTTTGTGGTAAACTTCCGTTTCGGGAGAGTTTATATATTTGGGTTGGTTTTTGTCGTTTTTTAATATTCGCGCACCGAAGGCGATGGGTTTCCCACTTAAATTATGGATAGGGAAAATAACCCTTCCTCTGAATCGGTCGTAATATTTTCGATCGTTTCGATCGTTGGCATTCTCACGAGCAAGGATGAGTCCTGCTTTTTCCAGAATTTCAGTTTTGTAACCATTTTGAGTCGCTTTTTTAAGTAAACCATCCCATTCATCAAGGCTGTAGCCCAGCTCAAATTTTTTAATAATGGATTCGGAAAAACCACGTTCACGAAAATAACTATGACCAATCGCTTTGCCGTCTTCATGATTGAAAAGTAAATCCGAAAAATGATTTTTGGCATATTGGAGTACGATATATAAACTATCGCGCTCGTTTTGTAATTTTAATTCTTCCTCACTCTGAG
>DATHPH010000183.1:0-4605 GCA_035484095.1 Cytophagaceae bacterium
GGTAACAATGGAACAAATTATGGCGGCGGAGGCGGAGGCAATGCCGGAACAGGTATGGGTGGCAATGGTGCAGGAGGATATGTTACAATTACTTACTCTGTATCATTAGCTGTTACTCTTGTTAATTTTAAAGGTATTCTAAGCGATAACCAGGCCATGATCTCATGGACGAGCCTCAACGAGGAGAACATTCTTAGATACATTGTGGAGGTATCCCCTGATGCAATATCATTTTATCCTGTAGACACGGTAAAAACAATTAATACCTCCAAGATTCAGGAATATACTTCAACCATTCAATTGTCGCAATTTTCCTATGTACGTTTGAGAATTGTGGAGTTATCGGGCTCTGTTTCCTTCTCTGATATTATATCCCTTGGTTCTTTGACTACAAGAATTATTTTCTATCCCAATCCGCTCATACAAGGTCAATCTTTGAAGATCGAAACAGAATTAGCAGGCGAGGCCACCCTACTAAATGCTCAGGGTGTTTCTGTATTTGTTCAGAATTTACATGCAGGAAACAATTCCATTGCATTGGGAACTTTATCTGCGGGAATATATTTTTTAGAACTACGGGATTCCAGTCAACAGATTAAACGCGAACAGCTTATTATTTACTAAACGATTCACCAAAAATCGTCCTTTGTAGCAGGCAATCTTTGTCCATAAAAGTTGCAATTGAAACCTGTACATTTAAATTCTCCCCAGCATAATTCGCCCTATTCCTTGAAGTTAGGCCGTTTGGCTTGAATGCCACATAAAATATAATCTAATTCCAAATATACTTCTATAGTGAAATAATATTGCCAGAATACTAGTATCTTTATCATCGTTGGATGGGGAACAATACTAAAACCACCTTCTGCAAAATTTTATAAGAATTAAACACTACCTAAATACAAATATTGAGATGAAAAATTTATTTGATCCAACAGTAAAAAATGAAATCCTTTCTCGAATAGATAAACTTGAGGCCAATACAAAAGCACAATGGGGGAAAATGAACGTAACCCAGGGATTACGACACATGAGTATGGCTTTTGAAATTGCTTCAGGAAAACTAGATCCTACACCGTCCAAAATTCCTCCTATGCCCAAATGGCTCTTAAAATTTTTTCTTATTAATGTTAAACCACCTAAAGAACAAGCAGAAACATTTAAAGAGTTGAATACCGTTACCAACGGTATTCAACCTACAGACTTTGAAGCAGAGCGTAGTAATTTAAAGAAAATGGTAGAAGATTTTTTCAATTCGACTCACCTCATTTCGGAAAATAAAATTGCAGGGAAGTTTCATAAAAATGACTGGGGGAAACTTAACTACAATCACACGGATCACCATTTAAGACAGTTTGGGGTTTAATAAATTAGGACCTCTTATGCTTTGCTATTCTACGATGTAGAGCCCTGGGTCTGTGCCTAATCTAATCCGACAATTTATCCAACATTGTTTTCAAAAAGTCTTTTTCTGCTTTTTGCAATTCGGTTACCTGTCGCGGAGATATTACCAATAAAAATCTTGCTAAATATTCCTTTTCCAAATCAACTTCTTTTTGTTTTAGGGCAATGGTATTATATAAATTTGCTCTCAAGACATCATCTTTATTTGTTGGATCTTGAGAAGAAAGGGTTGTCTTTTTAATTGTTCTTCTGATATCTTGTCTTCTGTCAGAAAATTCATTATACAACGGCCAAAATTTTTCAGCCTGAGCAGGAGTAAGATTCAGACGCTGACTGATAAATGCGATACGCGCACTTTCAATCTGCTCCCTCTTATTCTGAGCCTTGGCAGAAAGACCTATTAAAAAAATGACCAGTACAGCAACTAATTTTTTCATTTATTTTCCCCTTACAATTCCATATCGGTTTCCAGATCACGAGTATCCAGTAATTCCAGTTCTTCTCTTATAATTTCTTTTTCATGTTTGTGAACAGGTATTGTTTTTTCGATTTCTTTGTGAATCTTTTTCTTAGATTTCATAGCAGCCTCTATCAAAATATCTTCGTGTTCGTGATGTGCCAGATAATCATGAATGTCTTCTTTGTTCAATTGTGCCATTACCGCTTCAATGTCCACCGACTGCGAAGATTGATTTTGGTTGGCAAAAGTGTTATTTTGATATGTCCTGTTTTGCAACAACCACCAACCAGAAAGCAGGAGTGTCGCCAAGGTACAAGCTGCAATTGCATAACGCAATGTAGGTTTCAAACTTAAATCCGGCAACCAAATTGGCTGGTTTTTACGTGCAATCTTTTCCTGTAATACAAGAGGTAGTTTGTTAAAATATCCTTCAGGAGCCAAGAATATTTTTGATTTTAATTGATCCGCAAGTAGAAGGTCCCTAGGAATTACTTTCTGGGCAATCGCCTTAGGTAATTGCTCAAAATATCCTTCCGGAATAATAAATATTGGAGACTTTAATTTTTCAGAAACCAAAACTTCATCGGCAATCGCTTCCGGTAACTTTTCAAAATATCCATCTGGTACTTGAAATATATTTTTAGTAAAAGCTATTTTAGTCAAAGAACTTGCTTCAATTTTTCTGGAAATTTCTAAAGGCATTTTTTCAAAATAGTTTTCCGGTATAGAAAATATATTCTTCTTTTCTAGTCCGTCTATTGTGCTATTTTTTTTGTCCTTCATTAATTCAATTACTTCTTGTTTGTTCTTACTATTTACTTAGATATATTTTTGTACCTATAGTTTAATCTTTGCTTAAATAATCCTCTATCTTTTTGACAGCCAAGTGATAAGAAGCTTTTAAAGCGCCCACCGAAGTTCCTACAATTTCTGAAATTTCTTCGTATTTAAGATCGTCGAAATATTTCATATTAAATACAAGCCTTTGTTTTTCAGGTAATTTAAGAAGAGCTTTCTGTAGTTTAAGTTGTATTTCGTCTCCTTCTATATAAGCAGAACTTTTCAGTTTAGCTTCCAATTCGTTTTCCACATCATGAATGGGAAGAAAAAATCGCTTCCGTTTTTTATTAAGAAAATTCAAACACTCGTTGGTAGCAATTCTATACAACCAGGTAAAAAGCTGTGAATCTTGACGAAATTCAAATAAATTCTTCCAAACCTTTACAAAAACATCTTGAGTCAAATCATTGGCATCGTCGTGATCGATCACCATTTTACGAATATGCCAATAAATTTTTTGCTGGTATTTGCGCACCAGCATATTGAAGGCATAATTTCGTGTGTCCTCCTGTTGAAATTTTTCTAAAATCTCAGAATCTTCCATGGATTGGGAAAAAATCCCTTTTGCTGCATCAATTTAACAATCTAAAATAAATATTTTATTTTGAACTTAGACAGGACAAAATACGAAAGGTTTAACAGGCTTTTTGCAAAACAATAAAATAGTTGGATTTTTTTCTTTCATTCTTTCTACCTTCGTTTCAAATATACCAATACCATGGAGATTCAAATACATCATAACCCCGTTTACCATATTGTCATTGATAATTTTTTACCGGAAGAACAAAATAAAGAAATATTTCAACACCTGATTTCTTTAGAAAGCAAATTCATTCCTTCCGGTATTGGCCACAAGCAAGAATTAAATACCGATTATAGGTCAAACTTAAGTTTGAATATGGATATGGAATATCAACTTTCAGATGAATTTACGAAAGAAAAAATCCTAACATATCGGGCAAATTCTCCTTTGTTGAAAATGCTTGATAATCTACTTTCGGATGAAAAATTATTTTCCTTTTTAGATGCTGCACCATTTCCACTTTCTGAACTCAGGTACTGCGATTATTGGAGTACACAGGTTAGCCGTTACGGACAGAAAGATCATTATAAATGGCATTACGATTATATCCCAAACGATACAAGCAGAGTTATTACGTTGATTTATTATGCTCACGCAAATCCTAAAGCATTTACCGGCGGTGAACTTTGTTTGACCAATGGACTTTTATGGGGAGATCAACTCGTGGGGGAAACTGAAAAAGCTATGATCGAGCCTAAAAATAATCGTTTAGTGTTGTTTGATTCTCGCTTTCTTCATGCCGTATTACCGACTCATTCTCCAAATGAATTTGACAAAGGAAGGTTTTCTGTAAATGTATGGATAGGAAAATACCAAGATGAATGGGATGGATAATAGGACTTAAACGCCCTAAAACAATAAAGATCACAATATATTGATAAATATATACTTATAAAGTATTTAGTACTTTCTATTCTCAACTTTTCAACGATGGGGTTTTTCATTAAGTATTTTTGCTAGTTTTGTACTTCATTTATGATCTTAATTTTTCTTAATGGAAGAAGCTATTAAAGAAACAAATTTCAATTTTCCGGGACAAACCGGTTTTTACAAAGGTAAAGTTCGGGATGTTTATTCCTTCGGTGAAAAATTGGCTGTGGTGGTCACCGACAGAATTTCTGCCTTTGATGTAGTTTTGCCAAAACCAATTCCATTTAAAGGACAAGTATTAAATCAAATTGCTGCTAAATTTTTAGAGGCCACGAAAGACATTGTGTCCAATTGGGTTATAGCAGTACCGGATCCAAACGTCACAATTGGAAAAAAATGCGAACCATTTGCAGTAGAAATGGTGATACGTGGTTACCTGGCAGGGCAC
>DATHPH010000184.1:0-1773 GCA_035484095.1 Cytophagaceae bacterium
ATCAAAAAAACGAAAGTGCTTATATTGATTTTTTAAACTTGAAAATTGCCAAAGGTCAAACCTTGATTAATCAGGATTTAACGGAGACCCCGGAAAATGGAATAAGCATATTTATTGCCAACTATGCTGATGTTATAAAAATATTCCTCTCTGAAGATATTAAGCTTTATAAGTTTCTTTCTCAAAACGAAGAAATTAGAATAAAGAAAATACAATCATTGGAGAAAGAATCTCCTTACTACCTTTTTACACAAGCAGAAATAAGACTCCAATGGGCTTTTGTGAAATTAAAAATGGGTGATGAGTTGAGTGCTATGATGAGTTTAAGAACGTCCTATAAACTTTTAGAAGAGAATCTGAAACTCTATCCTGATTTTATTCCAACAAAAAAATCGATGGGGTTATTGAATGTTATTATTGGTTCTATTCCCTCAAACTACAATTGGGTCCTTTCCCTGTTGGGCATGGAAGGTAATATTGATAAGGGCATTTCGCAATTGGATGAAGTGTGCAAAGCCAATACTCCATTTCGTTTAGAAGCTTCGGTGATAAAAATAATTGTTGAAAATTATATTACACATGCCGATAAAGGTAATTTTGAACCGATTGAATCCATCCATCAAGAACACCCTGAAAATATTTTAATCAGTTATTTATATGCAGCGATCTTAACCAAAGCTTCCAGAGGCGCGGATGCACTTCAAATCATGAAAAACTGTTCAAAAAGCAGTGATATTATTTATTTTCCTCAAATTGATTTGTTAAAAGGAGAGTTATATTTATGTGAGGGAAACTATCAGGCAACAAGATTACATCTGACAAATTTCCTTTCTCATTTCAAGGGGAAAAACTCCATTAAAGACACCTACTTTAAACTTTTCCTGACACATTGGTTAAGCAACGAAGATGAGATTGCCATGACTTATTTTGAAAAAATTTTAAAAAATGGACAAGAACTTTATGACTCCGATAAACACGCCGAAAAAGTCGCAAAGAATCGGGAAATCCCCAATAAAATGATTACTAAAATTCGACTTTATACCGATGGTGGGTATTACCACAAAGCATTTGACTTATTGAAATTAATTTCGCTTGGACAATTTTTTACCAAAAGAGATAAGCTCGAATATTTATATCGATCCGCCAGACTTTATCATAAGTCAGGACAAATTAACGATGCGATTGTTTATTATACTAAAACGATTGAATTATCAAAAAATGAAAATTACTATTTTGCTCCTAATTCTGCTCTTCAACTTGGGTATATTTATTTGACAAGAAACGAAAAAGAGGAGGCCAAAAAACAATTTGTACATGCGTTGAGTTATAAAAACTACGACTACAAAAACAGTATTGATAATAAGGCAAAAGCAGCCTTGAATGAATTAAAAGAATAAAGTGAGAAAAATTGTTTCGTTTGCAACCGATCAAAACTTTATCAACAAAGCATTGCAACATGCTGACCGAGAATCGCACGCTGTTTATTTAAATCCAAATTCTTATCCCTATCCACACAAAGCGTTTCTCTCTGTCTTAGCTTTTGGAATGTGGAAAGAATTAAATGTAGATACGAATCCTACTTTTGAATCACTGAAACTATTTTTAAACGAACATAAGGATTGGACCTTTGGTTATTTTTCCTACGATTTAAAAAACGAATTGGAAAAACTTAACAGTAAAAATACAGATTCGCTGAACTTCCCGGTTTTGTCCTTTTTCATTCCAAAACACATTCTATTTTTTAGTGAGCACTTTACAGAAATTCACTCTTTG